>DRLM01000033.1 GCA_011375345.1 Gammaproteobacteria bacterium | reverse complement strand
CCCGCGCCTCGGGCCGCTCCTCTGTGGCCACCACCGGCGGCCTGGCGGCCCGCAACTCCACCATCAAGGACGATGTGAACATCAAGATCAAATCCAAAAACCGCCGCGCCACCACCGTCGCCCGCGGCACCAACTCCAGCGCCAACACCGGCGGCGTGGTATTGAAGTAAGGTATTCGGCCAACGCCAGCGGGGACCCGCCCCCTCTCCCTCCCACCCCGCTGGCGATGCTGAGGCCCCCAGCCTGCCCTTGTTGTGGCGGGCTTTTTTTGTTACTCCGGCAATCTGGATGGTCAGCTTGCTTGCGCGGCCCGCGAAGTACCCGCCATGTGCCCAACGGAGCCCGGTTTTCACGCCGAGCACTCAGGCGGGTCAATAATGTGACCGGCCGCAAAAGAGGTGTGGTACTCACCCCGCCGGCGCAAGCAAATATGGAGAGCGGAAAAAACATGGGACACCGAAGGGGGACAAGTGGATGCCTTGACGGCTGCGGCTGCCGGTGACTATGGCCTGTGGGCACTGTTTGTCAGCGCCTTTGTGTCGTCCACGCTCCTGCCTGGTGGCTCCGAAGTGGTGTTGCTTGCCCTGGCTGCCGCGGGTGGCTGGAGCACGGCTACCCTGTTGCTGGTGGCGAGCGCCGGCAATGCCCTGGGGGGGATGACATCCTGGGGCCTGGGCCGCTACCTGGCCTGGCGCTTTCCCGCCCGCCGCTGGGAGGCGTCTCACCAGACCGCCGTGGCGCGGCTGCGGCGCTTCGGTGCGCCGGTGTTGCTTTTGTCCTGGCTGCCGCTGGTGGGGGATCCTTTGTGTCTGGCCGCCGGGTGGTTGCGGGTGTCCTGGTGGGTGGCGCTGGTGTTTATTGCCTTGGGCAAAGGGGCGCGCTATGCATTGCTGTTGCTGCTTGTATAGTCACAGAATGCTCAACGCAACCGGAACGGGGATATGCCCGGCGTGATAAAATCGGCTTTCCTGACCTTCCATGGCCCCAATGCGCCCACGCACCGACAACGACTCGCGGTAATCACCCCATGACCCAGACCAACCGATTGCGGGAAATCCCGTACAACTACACTTCGTTCTCCGACCGGGAAATTGTCGCGCGGTTTCTCGGCGAGCCGTTGTGGGAGGTGCTAAACGAGCTGCGCGGCTCGCGGCGCACGGGCATCTCCGCGCGCATGCTGTTCGAGGTGTTGGGGGACATGTGGGTGGTGAGCCGCAACCCCTATATCCAAGACGATCTCCTGGCCGACCCCAGGCGGCGCCAATCCTTCTCCTCCAGTTTGCGGCAGCGCCTGGACCAGATCGAAGCGCGGGCGGAGGGAAATGCCCTGACGCTGAAACTGGCCGCCGCGGCCCGCCGGGCGGTGCAGGAATTCGAGGACTGGTTTCCCCGCACAGAGAGCCTGCGCAAGAAAACCCGCCGCCGCCTGGAGAAGGTCACCCGCAAAGACAACATCTGCTTCGACGGTCTGGCCCGCGTGTCCCATGTCACCGACGCCACCGACTGGCGCGTGGCGCTGCCTTTTGTGGTGGTCACACCGGACAGCGAAGAAGAAACCGCCAAGGTGGTGGCGGCCTGCATCGAGTTGGGTTTGACCATCATCGCCCGCGGTGGTGGCACCGGCTACACCGGCAGTTGCGTGCCCTTGTTTGAAAACACCGCCGTGATCAATACCGAGAAGCTGGACGCGGTGGGGCCGGTGGTGCGGCGCAAGCTGCCCGGCAGCCACCACCATGCGCACACAGTACGGGCGGAAGCAGGCGCCGTGACGCGGCGGGTGGCGGAAGCGGCCGAAGCCGAAGGGCTGGTCTTCGCCGTGGATCCCACGTCCATGGACGCTTCCACCATCGGCGGCAACATCGCCATGAATGCCGGCGGCAAAAAGGCCGTGCTGTGGGGCACCACGGTGGACAATTTATTGTCCTGGCGCATGGTGACCCCGGATGCCGGGTGGCTGGAAGTGGAGCGTCTCAACCACAACCTTGGCAAGATTCACGAACAACACGCCGTGGTGTTTCGCGTCACCCGTTACCGCGCCGACGGCAAAACCCCCGTTGGCAAGCCCGAACGCCTGCACATGCCGGGGCGCTTGTTTCGCAAAGCGGGTTTGGGCAAAGATGTCACCGACAAGTTTCTGGGCGGCCTGCCTGGCGTGCAGAAAGAAGGCTGCGACGGGCTGATCACTTCGGCGGTGTTCGTGCTCCACCGTATGCCCGGCCACACCCGCACCGTGTGCCTGGAGTTCTTCGGCAACGACATGCGCCGCGCCGTGTCCTCCATCACCGAAATCAAAGATACGCTCGACAGCAATCCCAAAGCCGTATTGTCCGGCATGGAACACCTGGATGAACGCTACGTGCGGGCGGTGAAATACAGCACCAAGGCGCCGCGCCGCGAGCTGCCGAAAATGGTGTTGATTCTCGACATCTCCGGCGACGACGAACAAGCGGTGGCGGAAGCCGCCTCCACCGCGGTGCGTCAGGCCAATGCCCGCGCTGCGGAAGGATTCGTGGCGGTGAGCGCCGAAGCCCGCCGTCGTTTTTGGGCGGACCGCACGCGCACTGCCGCCATTGCCGCGCATACCAACGCCTTCAAAATCAATGAGGACGTGGTGATCCCCCTGGCCCGGCTCGCGGACTACACCGAAGGCATTGAGCGTATCAACATCGAACAATCGACGCGCAACAAGCTGCGCATGCTGGCCGCGGTGGATGAGTATCTGGCCGGCGGGTTGCAGGAGTTGCGCCAGGCGGACGAGTTCGAAGACAGCGCCGAGGCACGCGCCATTGTCAACAACAAGCGCGACGCCGCCCGCGCGCACCTGGCGCTGATGCGCGAGCGCTGGATGTGCGTATTGGATCATTTCGATGAACCGGCAAAGCACTACGCCGGGCTGCTCGATGAGCGCGACCGCGAGAAGCTGCGCGGCAATGACACCTTTGCGCAACTCCTGCTGCGGCGCGATCTGCGCATCTCCTATCGCCGCGACGTGGAACGGCCGCTGAAGCAAATCTTTGCCGGCCACGAATTTGAAGCGCTGAGAGCCAGGCTCGACGCCATCCACGCCGGCATACGCAGCAGCCGGCTGTTCGTCGCCACCCACATGCACGCCGGCGATGGCAATGTGCACACCAATATTCCCGTCAACTCCAACGACTATTACATGTTGCAGGAAGCGGAACGGGTGGTGAAGCGGGTGATGCAACTGGCCCGTTCTCTCGGTGGGGTAATATCCGGTGAGCACGGCATCGGCCTGACCAAGATCCAGTATCTTGAGCCGGCGGCGGTGGCGCGGTTTGCCGAGTACAAACAAAAGGTCGATCCCAACGGGGCATTCAACCGAGGCAAGTTGTTGGCGGGCTCCGGTCTGGACGACGCCTACACGCCCTCCCTGCGACTGGTGCAGCAGGAAGCCTTGTTGCTGGAAGAAAGCGAATTGGGCGCCCTCAACGACGACGTGCGCCATTGCCTGCGCTGCGGCAAGTGCAAACCGGTGTGCAACACCCACGTGCCGCGGGCGAATCTGCTCTACTCGCCGCGCAACAAGATACTCGCCACGGGTTTGATGATCGAAGCCTTTTTGTACGAGGAGCAGACCCGGCGCGGCTTGTCGGTGCGTCATTTCGAGGAAATGAACGACGTGGCCGATCACTGCACCGTGTGCCACAAATGCCTGTCACCGTGCCCGGTGGACATCGATTTCGGCGATGTCACCGTCCGCATGCGCAAGATACTCAAAGACCGTGGCCGCCGCCGCGCCCGTCCCGGCACCTGGGCGGCCATGGCCTTTTTAAACGTGACCGATCCGGCAACCATCAAGCTGATGCGCAAGGCGATGGTGGAGCTGGGCTTCGCCGCGCAGCGCACCGCATCGGGCTGGTTGAACAAGTTACCCTCCCAGCGCAAGGTTGGGCGCCCCGCCGCCACGGTGGGCAGGGCACCACTGACCACCCAGGTGGTACAGTTTGTGAAACGGCCGTTGCCGGCCAGAATGCCGTCGCAGACCATGCGCGCCTTGTTGGGGGTGGAGGAGGCGGACACCATTCCCATCCTGCGCAATCCGGGGCGGGTAAACGAGGGCAGCGACGCGGTGTTTTATTTTCCCGGCTGCGGATCAGAACGCCTGTTCAGCCAGATCGGCCTGGCGACTCTGGCGGCCTTGTACGAAGTGGGTGCGCAAACGGTGTTGCCGCCGGGTTATCTTTGTTGCGGTTACCCGCAAACCTCTTCCGGTGACGAAGCCAGGGGCCGCCGGATCACCACGGAAAACCGGGTTTTGTTTCACCGCATCGCCCATACTCTGAACTACATGGATATCCGCACTGTAATCCTGTCCTGCGGCACCTGCATGGATCAGCTCTTGCGCTACGAGTTCGAGCAGATTTTCCCTGGCTGCCGCTTGCTGGACATCCATGAATATCTGCTGGAAAAAGGCGTCAAAACCGGGGGCGTGGACGGCGTGCAGTACCTGTATCACGACCCCTGTCACACGCCCATGAAAACCCACAACCCCACGGCCGTGGCTGCGGCGCTGCTGGGTCAGGATGTTGCCTTGAGTGAACGCTGCTGCGGCGAGGCGGGCACCTTCGCCGTCAGCCGGCCCGACATTGCCGCCCAGGTGCGTTACCGCAAGGAAGAGGAACTCCGCAAAGGCATCAAGGCCCTGACGGGGAAGACGGCGGTGAGGGCAGGAAACGTCAAGCTGCTGACGTCCTGTCCCGCCTGTCAGCAGGGCCTGGCGCGTTATCGGAATGGAACGGGCCTGGAGACGGATTACATCGTGGTGGAGCTGGTGAAGCGCTGGCTGGGCGCCGGGTGGCAGGAACGTTTCATCCATGCCGTCAAACAGGGCGGTGTGGAGCGGGTGTTGTTGTAAGGGATGAACCACGGAGGGCGCGGAGAGCGCGGAGAACGCAAACTGAGACCGACCGATGCCGGTGCGAAGTTCACCGTAGTAGGTATTTGTCCGCCAGCATTCTTCTCCGTGTTCCCCGTGCCCTTCGTGGTCTGTCCCCCTCGTCAGACAATTGGGAAGGACAAAGCGATGGATTCGCCCATAGCGAAATGGCTGATCACTATCGGTGTGGTGCTGGTACTGGTGGGCTTGCTGTGGCCGTTGATTCAGAAGCTGGGGCTGGGCCGCCTGCCGGGGGATATCGCCGTGGAGAAGGAGAACTTCCGTTTCTATTTTCCCCTGACGACGTCGGTCCTGATCAGCCTGCTCATCACTTTGCTGCTTTGGCTGTTCCGCCGTTAGGCGCCGCCACCCGCTGTCACACCATCACGTCAGCGTGCGCACACCGCCGGCGCCGCCGAGCAGGAGCACGTCCGCCGGGCGCAGGGCAAAAATGCCATTGGTCACCACTCCGGCCAGGTTGTTCAGGGTCTGTTCCAGTTTGGTGGGTTCCAGTATTTCCAGATTGTGCACATCCAAAATAATGTTGCCGTTGTCGGTGACAACGTTCTCCCTCCACACCGGCTGTCCCCCCAGTTTCACCAACTGCCGGGCCACGTAGCTGCGTGCCATGGGAATGACTTCGACAGGCAGCGGGAAACGGCCCAGCACCTCTACCAGCTTGGATTCGTCGGCGATACAGACAAATTTTTTGCTGGCCGCCGCCACGATTTTCTCCCGCGTCAGGGCACCGCCGCCGCCCTTGATCAAATGCAGATAGCGGTTGGATTCATCGGCGCCATCCACATACAGGCTCAAATCGCCCACGGCATTCAAATCAAACACAGGGATGCCGTGACCCTGCAGGCGTTCCGCCGAGGCCACCGAACTGGCCACCGTGCCTTCAATTTTGTGTTTGATGCCGGCCAGGGCATCGATGAAATAATTGGCCGTGGAGCCGGTGCCGATGCCGACAACGGTGCCCGCTTCCACATAGTCCAGGGCCGCTTCCGCGGCAGCTTTTTTCATGGCGTCTTTGGACATGTCTTCCCCCTGCTGTCTGTTTGCCGGGAATGATAACCGCCCGGCCGGCCAAAGTCATGGCCGTCACGGCTCGCTAGGCAGTGTTCTGCGAAGCTGCTAATGTATGATTATGCCAACGAAATACCTCGAAAAAATCCTCAAGGCCCGGGTTTATGACGTGGCCACGGAAACTGACCTCGATCCCATGCCGATGTTGTCCGGCCGCTACCGCAACACGGTTTACCTCAAGCGCGAAGATTTGCAGCCGGTGTTTTCCTTCAAGCTGCGCGGGGCGTACAACAAGATTTCCCGCCTCGGCGAGGACGAACGCAAGAAGGGCGTTATCTGCGCTTCCGCCGGCAATCATGCCCAGGGCGTGGCCCTGGCGGCCCAGCGCCTGGGTATCCCGGCGATGATCGTCATGCCCGGCACCACACCTGATATCAAGGTGGACTCCGTCCGCCGCCGCGGCGCCAAAGCGGTGCTCTACGGTGACACGTACGATGAGGCCTGCGCAAAAGCCATCACCCTGGTGGCCGAAAAAGGCATGACCTTTGTTCCTCCTTACGATGATCCCGACGTGATCGCCGGCCAGGGAACCGTGGCCATGGAAATTCTGCGGCAACACGAGGCGCCCATCCATGCCCTGTTTGTTCCGGTGGGCGGGGGCGGCTTGGTGGCAGGGGTCTCGGCCTATGTCAAAACCCTCTACCCCGAGGTCCGGATAATCGGCGTCGAGCCCGACGATGCGCCGTGCATGTACGAAGCCCTCAAGCGGAAGAAGCGCGTGGTGCTGGACCAGGTGGGTATCTTCGCCGACGGCGTGGCCGTGCGCCAGGCGGGCGCTGAGCCGTTCCGCATCGCCCGGCGCTGTGTGGACGAAGTGATTTTGGTCTCCACCGACGAAATCTGCGCCGCCATCAAGGATATTTTCGATGATACCCGTTCCATCGCCGAACCGGCCGGCGCCCTGGGGGTGGCGGGTTTGAAAAAATATGTGGAGCGGGAGGGTGTCCGGGGTCGCAACCTGATCGCCATCGACAGCGGAGCCAATATGAACTTTGACCGTCTGCGTCATGTCGCCGAACGCGCCGAGGTGGGCGAGCGCAGCGAAGCCATACTGGCGGTGACCATCCCCGAACGGCCCGGCAGCTTTCTGGCCTTTTGCGAGGCGCTGGGGATGCGCTCGCTGACTGAATTCAACTATCGCTATGCGGACGCGGAACAGGCTCATGTCTATGCCGGCATACAGTTGCGCGAGGGTGACAGCGAGCACCGGGCCATCGTTGAACGCCTGCGCCAGGGCGGTTATCCGGTGGTGGATCTCACTGACAACGAAATGGCCAAGCTGCATGTCCGCCATATGGTGGGGGGCAGGGCAAGCAGCGTGGCACATGAGCTGGTCTATCGTTTCGAGTTTCCCGAACGACCGGGTGCGTTGTTGCGTTTTCTGACCAAACTCGGCCGGCGCTGGAATATCAGCTTGTTTCACTACCGCAATCACGGCGCTGCCTATGGGCGTGTGCTGGCAGGCATCGTTGTGCCACCCGAGGACAGGGAGCGCTTCCAGGCGTTTTTGCAGGACTTGGGCTATCCCTGCGTGGAAGAGACGGGCAATCCGGTCTACGAGTTGTTTCTGCGCTAACAGCTCAGGGAGGCGTTGGAAAAGGCCTTCCTGGCCTTTTTCAGCATCCTGCTATTAATCCGGTAACTAAAATTGCCGGGCTTGAACACACGAAGGGCCTGACGAACAGGCCCTTCACAGTCGAGGCTGGCAGCCGCGTCCTAGCGTCTGGCGCGGCGGCTGGTTTTTTTCCTGGCGGTTTTCTTCTTCTTGGAGGCTGCTTTTTTCTTGCGGGCGGCGGCTTTTTTCTTGCCAGTCGCCTTCTTCCCTGCTGCTGTCTTTTTCTTGCCCGCGCTCTTCTTGGCGGTGCGTTTCTTGGCTACTGCCTTTTTCTTGGCAGTGCGCTTTTTGCCACTTGCCTTCTTTTTGGCGGCACGTTTTTTAGCTGCCACCTTCTTCTTGGAGACCGATTTCTTCCTGGTGGCTCGCTTTTTGGTAGTGGCTTTTTTGCGGGTGGGGGCTTTTTTGCGGGCGGTGGATTTTTTCTTGGCGGTGACCTTTTTCTTTCTGGTCACTGTTTTCTTGGCGGTCGACTTCCTTCTGGAAGCCGATTTCTTTTTCGCGGCCGTCTTCTTTGCCATCCTAGGTTCCTCCATATTCAAGAACGCCGTGTTCGGGGTAAGTATAATCAACTTCGTAAAAAATCAAAGTTGTTTATTAACAAACACTATCGAGCCCGCAAGTGTTTACTTTAGAGCTTTGGTTCATTAAATGAGGAGTCAGGCCCGAAACAGAAGAGCTACGCCGTCTTATGCCATGCGCTGCGCTTCCGCCGCAGTGCTGTCCTCGCTGGTACTATCAGCCGGTTGCAAGCTTTGCGGCGGAGCACCGTTCCCACGGTCTGCTGCAACAACAGGTGGGGTGGCACCAGGCGGGATGCCAGTGTGCCCCGATTTATGTTGATGAGCCGCAATCTGCTTTGCCAGCAGGCTCAATCCCCACGGGGAAGCATGGCCGAGGCCCGTTCCATTCGAAGAATGCAGTCCCATTCTTGTTTGCGGACGGGCATCACCGACAGGCGGTTGCCGCGTCGCAGCAAGGCCATATCAGCCAGCTGCGGCTGTTGTTTCAGTTCCTTGAGCGTGATGACGCGGTGGAGTTTGCGCTGGTAACGCAAATCCACCATATACCAGCGTGGTGCATCGGGACAGCTTTTGGGGTCGTAGTATGGGCTGTGGGGATCCCATGCCGTGTGATCGGGATAGCCTTCCCGCACGACTTCCGCAATGCCTTGAATGCCGGGTTCCTTGCAGTTGGAGTGATAGAAAAAGACCAGATCGCCGCACTTCATCTGGTCGCGCATGATGTTGCGGGCCTGGTAGTTGCGCACACCATCCCAGTGGTCGGTTTGTTTGGGGCTGTGGCGCAGGTCATCAATGCTGAACGTGCCGGGCTCAGATTTTACCAACCAATAGGCCATGCGTTGCTCCTTTATGCGATGCGGCATGACTGTGCGAATATCCGCACGCCCTGATCCGTTGCCACGCCACAGAGGGGCACATCCCAGGGCGCGGCATCGAGTTGTACCACTTCCTGAAAACCGTGGGCTATGCCCAACACGCGAGGTTTGTTCCAGCGGCGGCGCCGGCGCAGAAAACTCAGCGCGCGGTCGTAAAACCCGCCCCCCATTCCCAGGCGGTTACCCCGGCAGTCAAAGGCGACCAGGGGAGTGAGGATCAAATCCAGGATGCGGGCGGTCAGCAAAGGGGTATTGGCCCGGCAGGGTTCGGGTATGCCGTAGCGGTTTCGTCTCAGCGGGTCACCCGGGCGGTACGGTGCAAAGAACAAGCGCTGGTTTTGTATGACCGGCAGGTAAATGTGCTTGCCCCATAAACTGGCCCGGTCTGCCAGCCGGCTGATATCCGGTTCGCCGTCGGCGGCGACATAGCAGGCAATGTGTCGGGCACGAACAAACAGGGGGTGGTGACCCAGGTGACGATTGATCTGCTGCGCCGCCGCCCGCTGCTGTGCGGCGCTGAGCGAACGACGCTGCCTTCTCATACTGAGGCGCAGTGCCTGGCGCTGGTCCATATTGGGCGAAGGTCCGCTCATGAAATGGAAACAGGTGGGTTCCGGGCCGCCGGCGGCCTGGTATGGGCTGTGCGTCCCGCGCTGGAGCGCGGTGCACAGTCCTTGATCTTGAACGCGCTTTCGGGTGCTCCCGGAAGCCAGGGAGGCACCCTCCGCCTGAGCCGTCGTGGAACGTCGCCCTTGAACCTTGAGGTCCAAGGTGGGGGAGGATGCGGCACCTTAGGCTTTCCGTACACAACGGACATGCACACTGGCGCCGGGAACCCGCCCCCGGCGGGTGTTAATTAGGGTCAAGGGACTTTGCCCACTAACGGGAACCGCAGAGGATGCAGCAGGAATTTTAGCTCAAATTGACGGCAGGGGGTATGTGCGGTGCCGCTTAGACGCGCGATTGGTGACCGGAACTCAAGACGGAGTCAATTTTGCTTTGCAGCCGTTGCAGTTTGTCGTTGACATGCTGGGGGACGGAAGCACTGTCAGAGCGCGAAGTGAGCAGCTCGTGAGTGATATTGAGAGCGGCAATAACCGCCAGGCGCTCCGCACCCACCACGCGGCCGCTGTCGCGGATATCGCGCATTTTGCGGTTCAAATGCTCGGCGGCGGCGAGCAAGGCGTCCCGTTCTTCCGGTGGACAGGCGATGTGGTATTCCTTGTCGAGAATGCGCACGGTGACGGGCAGCGCGTTTTTCATGATTCCGCCTCCAGACTCTTCAGCCGTAACAGCATGCGTTCCACCTGGACGCAGGCTTGATCGGTTTTGCGCGCGAGACGCGCTTTTTCCTCGGTCAGTTGTGCAAACTGATCACGCAGCAGTTGATTTTCTTCGCGCAGGCGCAGGCAGGTTTCGATCAGTGATTCGATCCTGTTCTCCAGGCCGGACCACTCGCCTTCTGAATAAGTGAGGTCTTGCTGTGTTTCCATGGGCTCGGTCAAAGTAACTATGGATTCGCTGGCGGGACAGCGCTCCGGTCCGCGGCGTATCACTGCTGCGAGACGACCCGCCAACATGCTAGCATAACGCTCACTATTGTGTTACGCCACAGGCAGTCGCCCGGGGCCGGGGCACGCTGCCGTCCGCCCAGTCATTGCGCTGGGGGCCGTCACGAAAGTCAGCGTACGGATTATGACACCACAACACGTTTTGTCCCCGGGGCAGATTCCCGATTACCACGACTGTGCCCAGGCCCTTGCCCGTCTGCGAGTGGGCATGGAAGCGGCCGAATGCCATGGCAGTTTGAGCGGTATGTTGTGCGCCGCAGGGGACTTGCGTGCTGATGTCTGCCTGGATGCCCTGTTTCAGGGCGCCGGGGAACAGGGCAGCGCCCCGTCACTCCCGACGGCGGGCATGGCGGTGTTGGAGAAGCTCTTTGCCGCCACCGCAAGCGCGTTGAACGACCCGGATTTCGGCTTCCAACTGCTCCTGCCCGATGACGGGCATCCTTTGCAAACCCGCGCCGAGGCCTTGTCTCTGTGGTGCCAGGGGTTTTTGGGTGGCCTGGGTCTGGCCGGTTTCAGCGACGGTGACTTTGGAGCCGGGGAAGTGCGGGAAGTGCTGCATGATTTCTCCGAAATCGCCCGTATGGATCATGACGATATGGATACCGGGGAGGAGGGCGAAAACGCCTACATGGAAGTGGTGGAATATGTGCGGATGGCGGTGTTGTTGGCGCACGAGGAACTGGGCCGCAAACGCCAGACCCCGGCCGGCAAGCGGGCGACTCATTAGATGAAACTGCCGCTCAGCGAGTTTGTCCGGCGCCGCCGCCGCCTGCTGCGCCTCATGGGCCGCGGCGCGGCGGCAGTGCTGCCTGCCGCGCCACCGCGCATCCGCAATCGTGATGCCGAATACCCTTATCGCCAGGACAGTGATTTCTATTACCTGTCTGGTTTTCCCGAACCGGAAGCGGTGCTGGTCCTGATCCCCGGCCGCCGCGCCGGCCAGACGGTGTTGTTTTGCCGGGAGCGGGATCCGGCCCGGGAAATCTGGCATGGGCGCCGGGCCGGGCCGGAAGGCGCGGTGCGCGACTACGGCGTTGATGAGGCCTGGCCCATATCCGAGCTGGATGCCACACTGGTGGAACTGCTGGCCGGCAAAGAACGTATCTTTTACAACTTTGGCCTGAATGCGGAATTCGACGCCTGCATGATCACCTGCCTCAACCGCCTGCGCGCCAAGGGCCGCAGCGGCATCGCGCCGCCCCGCGAGTTTGTCGCCCTGGAGCGGCCGCTGCATGCCATGCGGTTGCTCAAATCCCCGGCCGAGATCAGGCTCATGCGCCATGCCGCCCGGGTGGCCGCGGCTGCCCATGTGGATGCCATGCGCATGTGCCGCCCCGGCCTTTGTGAGTACGAGCTGGAAGCGGCTTTGCTGCATGGTTTTCGCGCGGCTGGCAGCCAGCCCTCTTACAATCCCATCGTCGGTGGCGGTGCCAATGCGTGCATCTTGCACTACACCGAAAACAACAGTCCCTTGAATAACGGCGAAATGGTGCTCATCGACGCCGGCTGCGAAGTGGATCACTACGCCTCCGACATCACCCGCACCTTCCCGGTGAACGGGGTGTATTCCCCGGCCCAGCGCACCATTTACGAACTCGTGCTCGCCGCCCAGGAAGCTGCCATCGCCAAATGCCGGCCGGGCAATTCCTGGAACGCCCCCCATGATGCAGCGGTGCGGGTGTTGACCCGCGGGCTGGTGCAGCTCAAGCTGCTCCGGGGCGAGGTCAGGGAACTCATAAAAAAGGAATCCTACAAACGCTTTTACATGCACCGCACCGGTCATTGGCTGGGCATGGACGTGCACGATGTGGGCGACTACAAAAGCGGCGGCAGCTGGTGCAGGCTGGAGCCGGGCATGGTGCTTACCGTAGAGCCAGGCCTGTACATACCCGAGCAAAAAGGCGTCGCCAGGAAATGGTGGAACATCGGCGTGCGCATCGAAGATGATGTGTTGATTACCCGAAGCGGCTGTGAGGTACTGAGCAGGCATGTGCCCAAAGACCCCGACGCCATTGAGGCGTTGATGGCGCGCTGAGGGCTTGGGCCAAGCCATTAGGCCAAGCCATAAAGGGGTGGCTGTGTACTGAAGGCGACACCCGTTCCCAGCCCCCTTTTTTCAGGGGGGAGGAACAAGTCAAAAAAACCGAACTGCCATGAATAAAACCGAATATGACATATTAATAGTGGGCGGCGGCATGGTGGGTGCCAGCCTGGCCTTGTCTTTGGCCGACAGCGGCTTGTCCATTGGCGTCATTGAAGCCGTGCCTTTCCGCTCCAGCGGCCAGCCCAGTTACGACGACCGCGCCATCGCCCTGGCCCAGGGCACCCGGCGTATTTTCTCCGCCATGGGAGTGTGGGAGGTGTTGGAAGGCGAAGTGACGCCCATCCGGCATATTCATATTTCCGACCGCGGCCACTTCGGCGCCACCCGCCTGGACGCCCGCGACCACGGCGTGGAGGCACTGGGCTACGTGGTGGAAAACCGTGTCTTGGGCCGGGTCCTGGGCGGGCGGCTGGGGAGCCAGGCCAATGTGGTTCTGTGGTGCCCTGCCAAGGTGGAGAACGTCATTCTTGGTTCTGAAGTGGCGGAAGTGGTGATAAACACCGGTGATGCCCGCACCCGCCTGACGGGGAAACTGGTGGTGGCGGCCGACGGCACCAAGTCCGCCGTGCGCGATATGCTGGATATAGGCGTCATTCGCTGGGAGTACGGCCAGACCGCCGTCATCAGCAATGTCACACCCGGCCGCCCCCACGACTTTCGCGCCTTCGAGCGCTTCACCGACACCGGCCCGCTGGCCCTGCTGCCCATGGGCGACGAGCGCTGTTCCCTGGTGTGGACCGTGCGCCCCGGGCAGGTGGACGGGATCATGGCTCTGGGCGATGCGGCCTTTCTGGCGCGCCTGCAAGAGCGCTTCGGCGGGCGCTTGGGGCGCTTCGTCAAAGCGGGCCAACGCTACGCCTACCCGTTGGCCATGGTGCGGGCGCGGGAACACGTGCGTTCCCGCTTCGCCCTCATCGGCAACGCTGCCCACACCCTGCATCCGGTGGCCGGGCAGGGTTTCAATCTGGGACTGCGCGACGTGGCCGTACTGGCCCAGGTGGTGTTTGACGCGGCCCGCGCGGGACAGGACATCGGGGCGCTGGAGACCCTGCACGCTTACGCCCGCTGGCGGCAAAAAGACCATCTCAAAATCATCGGTTTCACCGACGGTCTGGCCCGCATCTTCGCCAACCCCCTGGCGCCGGTGCGCTGGGCCCGCGGCGCCGGCTTGCTGGCCCTGGAGCTGCTGCCGCCTGCCAAGCGCGCTTTGGCCCGCCACACCATGGGTCTGGCCGGACGGCTGCCGCGGCTGGCCCGGGGCTTGCCACTGTGAGCGATTTCGATGTGCTCATTGTCGGCGGCGGCATGGTCGGCGCCACGGTAGCCTGCGCCCTGGGGGAGAGCGGATTACGGGTCGCCGTGGTGGAAGCCCGCCTGCCCGTGGAGGTGGGTCCGGACGATGAGATCGGCCTGCGGGTGTCTGCCATCAGCCATGCCTCGCAACATATTTTCGAATCGCTGGGTGCGTGGCCGGGCATGGCCGCGCGCCGGATCAGTCCTTACCGGGAGATGCATGTATGGGATGCCGGCGGCGGGGGGGAAATCCACTTCGACAGCGCTGATCTGGGCGCGCCCGCCCTGGGCCACATCATCGAAAACGCCGTGATCCAGCGGGCGCTGTGGGACCGCCTGGAAGCGCAAGGCCGGGTGGAACGGCTGTGTCCCGCCGCCCTTGGTGGCCTCCACCGCGACGGTGACGGCTGGCAGGTGGCGCTGGACGGCGGCCGCAGCTATCGCACGCGGATAGTGGTGGGCGCCGACGGCGCCCAGTCGCGGGTGCGCCAGGGGGCGGGCATGGACACCCGCGGCTGGAACTACGAGCAGCGCGCTCTGGTGTGCGTAGTGAGCACTGAACGGGATCATCAGGCCACTGCCTGGCAGCGTTTTCTTTCCACCGGCCCGCTGGCGTTTTTGCCTTTGCGCGATGGCCGCTGCTCCATCGTCTGGTCCACCAGCCCCGCCGAGGCCGCCCGCCTGGAGGCTTTGGACGAAGCAGCCTTTTGCGCCGAACTGGGGGCAGCGTTTGAGCACCGCCTGGGAGCGGTGCTGGGCTGCGGACCGCGCGCCTCCTTTCCCCTGCGCTTGCAGCACGCCATAAACTATGTGCAGCCGGGACTGGCCTTGGTGGGTGATGCTGCCCACACCGTCCATCCCCTGGCGGGACAGGGGGTGAATCTGGGTTTGCTGGACGCCGCCGCCCTGGCCGAAGTGCTCCTGGACGCCCAGACAGCGGGCCGGGACGTGGCCGCCCTGTCCGTGCTGCGCCGCTATGAGCGCTGGCGCAAGGGACATAATCTATTGATGATGTATTCCATGGACGGCTTCAAACGCTTGTTCGGCTTTCAGGCCGCGCCGCTGCAATGGCTGCGCAACACAGGCCTGAATCTCACCGACCGCGCAGGTCCCGTCAAAGACTGCATCATGCGTTTTGCCGTGGGTGACGCGGGCGACCTGCCCAGCCTGGCGCGCCAGCACAGAGCATAAGGCGCCCTGAAGAGTGGGGGGCGCAGCTTCGCCGTGCGTCGGGGCGAGCAAAGCACTTTGGCCGATTAGATTGCCGGGCTGATCCCGGTCCGGGGGCATTGACCGGAAAAACACACGCGCCAAATGGTTGCATCAAAAAATGATAATCATTATCATTCAGTTCATCATTTTGGTTCCGGGCGGTCCATTTCCCCTATTTGGAGAGCAAGATGAGAAAAACCAAATCGTTGTTAATTGGATTGGTGGCCTTGGCGGCTGCGGTGGGCGGTGTGCACGCCGACGATACACTGGTGGTCTATTCCGGCCGCAGCGATAAATTCGTAAAGCCTGTGGCGCAGGCTTTTACCCGGGCTACCGGCATCAACGTGGTACTGCACAACGCCAGTTCCACGTCTTTACTGAACAAGCTGCGGGTGGAAGGCGCCCGCACCCAGGCGGATCTCTATTTAAGCAATGACGCCGGCAATCTGCAGATGGGCAGTTCCCTGGGCCTGTTCCAGGCCCTGAGCCCGGACCTGGTAGGTGCCATCGATGCCCAGTGGCGGGCCCCGGACGACACCTGGGTGGGCCTGTCCGCCAGGGCCCGGGTGCTGGTGGTGAACACCAATGTGGCGAACCCCCATATCGCTTCGGTGTTCGATCTGGCCGGCTCGGCGATGAAAGGCAGAATCGGCATCACCCATTCCAGCAATGAAAGCTTTATTGCCGGGGTGACGGTTTATCTGCTGGAAGAAGGGGAGGCCACCACCCGGGCCTGGCTGGAAGGCATGAAGGCCAATGTGGAGGGTGAAGTTTTCAACAAACACAGCCACATTGTGAAGGCCGTGGCCGGGGGCAGGTTGGACGTCGGACTGGTGAATCATTACTACATCTTCCGCCACCTGGACCAACACCCCGGTGCACCCATCCGTGTACTGCTGCCGGATCAGGGGGAGCACGGCATGGGCGTGGCGGTGAATGTGGCCGGGGTGGCCATCAGCAAATACAGCAGGAAAAAAGCCCTGGCGGAGAAATTCGTGGGCTTTCTGGTCTCTGAGGAAGGCCAGAAGCTGTTCGCCGGACTGAACCGCGAATACCCCACCCGCAAGGGTGTGCCGGCAGCGGCGGAAGTGCCGCCCATGGACAGCTTCAAAGTGGCCCCGGTGCCCATGTACAAACTGGCTGAGCTGCGCAACAAAACCATTGACCTCATTGAGGCGGTGGGGATGCCTTGACAAACAGCTTGTTGAAAAAGGCCAGGAGGGCTTTTTCAACATCCTGTTAACCGTTCATGTGGCAGGGATCGGCGGCCGGGTGGCCGGGTCCCTGCCAACGAGACGCCGGTAAGCATGCAGTAATGGGGCGAAGACACTTCGGGATACTCGGCCTGCTGGCGGGAGCGGTGGTGCTGTGCGCGGCCGTCCCTCTGCTGTTTGTGGGCTACAGCAGCGTTGAACTGTCTGCCACCCGGTGGGCCGGTTTGTGGAGCAGCCGGCTGCCGGAACTGCTGTGGAACACCCTGTTGCTGGCAGTGTTGGTGGCCGTCGGCTCATTGGTGCTGGGCGTGTCTTCGGCGTGGTTCATCGCCCGGCGGGAATTTCCCGGCCGGCGCCTTGCCCTGTGGCTGATGGTGCTGCCCCTGGCCGTGCCCACTTATGTGTTTGCCCACATCTACACCACCCTGCTGGCGGAGGACGGCTGGCTGGGCTCGGCTTGGCGCGGCGTGTTCGGTGACGCCGTGCCCGTTCCCGATCTTTACCACGCCGGCGGTGTGGCGCTGATTCTCGCCCTGGCCGGCTATCCTTACGTGTTTTTGCTGGTGCACGGGGCGCTGCGCCGCTCCAACCGCTCCCTTGAGGAAGCGGCCCGCATTCAGGGGGCAACGGCCGGGCAGGTGTTCCGGCGCATCACCCTGCCCTTGTTGCGCCCGGCCATCGCTGCCAGTTTGGCGGTGGTTGTGTTGCACGTGCTGTCCGATTTCGGCGCCGTGAGCATGCTGCGTTACCAGACTTTCACCCTGAGCATCTACCTGCAGATGAGCGGGCGCTTCGACTACGAAGCGGCGGCAGGTCTGAGTCTGGTGCTGGTGTTTTTGAGTCTCACATTTTTGGTGCTGGAACGCTTTTTCCGCCGCCGCAGCCGTTACTATGCGGGCGCCCAAAGCGCTGTGGTGCGCGCCAAAGCGGCCAGCCGCGGTGAACTGGTGATCATCGGCTTGTGGCTGGGCCACATCGTTTTGTTTGCCGTGTTGCTGCCCCTGGCATGGATGCTGCGTTGGAGCTGGGATGCCTGGCGGCAGGAACTGATCGGCGCGGAATTCTGGTCCTACGCCACCAACTCCGTTACCGTGGCCTTTTTTGCCGCCACCGCCGCCATGGTGGCTGCCCTGCCCGTGGGTTTTTTTCACGTCCGCCGGCCGTCGTTTCTGAGCGGCACGTTCGTGCAGCTGTCCAGTGTGGGCTTCGTGTTGCCGGGGCCGGTGATTGCCTTGGGCATCATCACCGCCTTGCTCGTGTTGCTCCCACCTTTGTACGGAAGCTTCGCCGCGTTAGTGTTGGCGCTGGTCATCCGCTTCCTGCCGCTGGCGGTGCAGGCGGAAGAAGCGGCAATGCAGCAACTCACCCCTGCCGTGGAACAGGCCGGCCGGGTGCATGGCGCCGGAGCGCTGGAAAACCTGTGGCGCGTGGTTCTGCCCATGATCCGCAGCGGCCTGGCGGTGGCCTGGGTGCTGGTGTTCATCGACGCCCTGAAGGAACTGCCCGCCACCTTGATTCTGCGTCCCATCGGTTTCGACACCCTGCCGGTGCGCATCTGGATCGAGGCCAGCGAAGAAATGCTGGAGCTGGCCGCACCCGCTGCGCTGATGCTGGTCCTTGCTTCCCTGCCGGCGCTGTGGATCATCATGCGCGGCCAGCGTTAGCCGCGCCCTCCGGGCCAGGCCCACTTTCTTTTTGTCCTACCTGCGCCGGCCCGCGCGCCGGTCTCAAGATCGTTTGCCCACGTCCGCTAATGTAAGGGCACGGGTGAGTGCACACGACAACACAAGACTGATCGAGGACCGAGAACGGGGTGTGTATCCGCAATTTCCCGGCGGTGCGTATCGTGCAGGCCGGTGTTCCTGAGGCGGGCGCGCGGCGCGCGGGCCGGCGGGACAGCGCGTCCGGTAAGGTGTTTTCACCCGGCAGACATGCAGAGCATTTCCCAGCGTGGATCGTTCAATAGACAAGTATCGGAGGAGTCGACAATGAGCGACGGGCAAAGCAGCAGCGGCGGCAGCAAACCATCTCGCGACACCGAGCAAGTGCGTTCGGCACTGAATCACGTCATGACCCCCATCATCCTGGTGGACCGGGATCTGAAAATCACCTTCGCCAACGAGGCCAGCAAAGCCTTGTTGAAAGCACAGGAAAGCAATCTGCAAAAAGTCTATCCGGATTTCAAAGCGGATAAAGTAATGGGGGCCTGCATCGATCAGTTCCACAAGGACCCCAAGCGCATCCGCAAACTGCTGGACGATCCCGCCAATCTACCCCACGAGGCGGATATCCACATCGGCCCCTTGACCTTCAAGATCAACGTTACCGCGCAAATGGACAGCAAGGGGAACTACATCGGTTCCACCCTGCAATGGGATGACGTGACCGCGCAGCGGGCCAATGAAGCGCAGATCGCCCGCCTGCAAAGCTCGGTGGACGGCGCCATGACCGCCATGATGATGATCGACCGCGATCTCAACGTGACCTATGTCAACGAGGCCACCAGGGAGTTGCTCAAAACCCATGAAGCCACCTTGCGGGAGGCGTTTCCGGGTTTTCGCGCCGATCAGGTGGTGGGTGCCTGCATCGACATGTTCCACAAAGACCCGGCCCATCAGCGCAAGCTGCTGGGTGATCCGAAGAACCTGCCCTATTCCACCGACATCCAGGTGGGACCGCTCACCTTCGCCATCAATGTCACGGCGCAGATGGATCCGCAGGGGAACTACATCGGCGCCACCCTGGAATGGTCCGATGTGACCGAGAAGCGGGCCGACGAGGAGCGGGTGGCGCGGCTGCAGACAGCAGTGGACGGCGCCATGACCGCCATGATGATGATCGACCGCGATCTCAAGATCACCTATGTCAACCAGGCCACCAGGGAGTTGTTGCGCAAACACGAGAAAACCCTGCGCGAGGCCTTCCCGGGCTTCGACGCCGAGCAGGTGGTGGGTGCCTGCATCGACATGTTCCACAAAAACCCGGCCCATCAGCGCAAGCTGCTGGGTGATCCGAGGAACCTGCCCTATTCCACCGACATCCAGGTGGGGCCGCTCACCTTCGCCATCAATGTCACGGCGCAGATTGACCGGCGGGGCAACTACATCGGCAGCACCCTGGAGTGGAAGGACGTCACCGAGCTGCGCGCCCAGGAGGCGCTTAACGCCGACTACCGGGGGCAGATCCAAGCCATCAGCAAATCCCAGGCCGTCATCGAGTTCAACATGGACGGCACCATCATCACCGCCAACGACAATTTTCTCAAAACCGTGG
>DRLM01000032.1 GCA_011375345.1 Gammaproteobacteria bacterium | reverse complement strand
CTCCTGGCCAGTCCCGCGCTGGGCCAGGCCGCCGAGTTCAGCGCCAAGGTGGACCGCCACTCCCTGGCCCTGGGTGAACATGCCACGCTGACACTGACCCTGCACAACAGCGACACCCGCCTGCGCGCCCAGGGCATCGACCCCAATGTGGACCTCAGCGTGCTCACCCGGGATTTCGATGTGGGCGTGCCCAAGGCGCAACACCGCTTCAACATTTACCGGGGGCGGGGCCGTTCCAGTTCGGAAATCATCGTCGATCTGTTTCCCCGCCGCAGCGGCATCCTCACCATCCCCCCCTTCACCGTGGACGGCCTCAGTACCGCACCCATCACCATCCGCACTGTGGACGCCTCACCGGAAAAACTGCCGGAGCTGTTCAACCGCAGCGGCGTGAGCCAGCGCCAGCCGTACCAGCGACAGCAGATCGTAGTATGGCTGGACGTGTACCGCCGCATCGAGCTGAAAAGCGCCAGCCTGGGGGAATACCTCGACGCCGAGCCGGTGCAGGTGGAGCTGCAGGAACACCGGGAGCTGCCTCAAAGCGTGCGCAGCGAAACCTACCGCGGCGCTGAATACCAGGTCACCCGCAAGGCCTGGGCGGTGTATCCCCGGGATGCGGGGGAACTGACCTTCCACCTGCCCGATGTGTGGGCGGAAACGCTGGACGGACGCCGGCTGCGCCTGCCCCATTTGTCAGAAACGGTGACCGTGCGCCCCCTGCCCGCAGCGGTGACAGCGGACATCGTGGTGGGCAAACCGGAAATCGAGATCATCGCCCCCCGCACCCGGGGCGGGGCCGGGGAAAGTTACAGTTGGACGGTGACGGTGCGCGGGCCCATCGAGCGCTATGCGCTGCCCGACACCCTGCCCCTGCCGCCGGTGCCCGCCGGCTTGAAGCTCTACGCCGACCGCGGCCGGCGGCAGGTGGAGGTCAGCGCAGACGGCGTCACCACCAGCATGACGTACACCTTTTCCGCGCTGCCGCAGCACGGGGGCGAGTTCCGGCTGCCGGCGGTGCGCATACCGTATTTCGATACGGCGCGGGGGCGTGTGGATGTGGCCACCGCGCTGACGCCGGTGTTGACGGTTTCAGGGGAAATCCCGGCTGTGGCGGCACCGCCGGCGGATTCCGGCAACGGGCCCCGACCCGCGACTCAACGCAACAGCGGCTGGTGGCCATACACCACGGCGTTGTTCGCGGCCCTGTGGCTGGGAACCCTGCTCCTGCTCCTGCGGTGGGGTCTGGGGCGGCCGCCCCAGACTCCGCGCCGGACCGGCTGCGCCCGGCGCGGGACCCGCACCACAACGGCCGGCCCCATGGCCGTGGATCCCCTGCAACAAATGCTGCTGGATGCCTTCGGGAGCCGCACTCTGGAACAGGGCTTGTCCGCCTGGGAACGCCGCCACGGCCGCGATAGTTCAGTGCACGCCACGGTGACGGCGGTCCAGCGCCTGCGCTACGGCGGAATCAGCAAAACTGAGGACGGCACCCTGACACAGGCCGTCGCCCGCGCGGCAGAGACCATCCGCCGCCAGGACCGCGGCGCGACCGGGCGGCCCGACCCCTGGCGGCCCGAAAGCTTCACCGCACAGTTGGCGGGGCGGGGGCAAGAGGAGTAAACGGCGGCTGTCGCTGCCACCGCGGCCCGCTCACAGATTGCGCGAGCGAATCTGAACATTTTCAATATGCAAGGTGTCATCGCTGACGCTTTCGAACAACACCACGGTTTCCGTCGCCGGGTGCTTGGAATAAGTCGTCTTCACCTTGAAAATGTAGCGCGTGCCACTAAATACCGTGTTCACCACGGTATCCGCGATCCGGTATTTTTCCAGATCACCCAGTTTTTTATGGTAATCCTTCAGCTCCTCCGCCCACATGGCCCGGGGCTGATTGTGCGTTTCGGCAAACATCTGGGCCGCACCGTCGAAATCCTGCGCCTTGATCGCCGCGTAGTACTGTGCCACCAGTCGCTGGGCCATGCCCATATCGGGTCCGCCCGAACACGCCGCCGCGGCCAGCAGTGTCATCACCAGCCCTGCCGTCAGAAAACCTTTCCCTAACCGTCCGCCCATGCCCGTCCCCCTTGCTGGTTTAAAAGTTGGTAGAATCTGAACACTTCAATCCCCTCTTTGGCCACCTCGCCGGATGCGGGCACAGCGGCGTCCGCCGCAGACCGGGGCCAATGGCCGGGATTGTACACGTTGCAACAGGTGTTCTTCACGCTATGAGCAGTCAACCCTCGTTCAAGCAGATCCCCATCGTCAGCCGGCCCAAGAGCACGCCCAGACTGGATCTTCTGCGCAGCATGAGCCGCACCGGCTTTGTGTTGCTGCTGATTTTGATCCCGGTCACCGGCGTGTTCCGCATCGACGTCTCATCCGGTTTCGTGGTCTTCAACCACGAGATCTGGTTTTCTGACTTTTTCATCGTCTTCGGCTTCTGGCTCGCCGCCGCCTGCCTGCTGATCATCATGTATTCCTCCCTGGGCACGGTTTTTTGCGGCTGGGCCTGCCCCCAGAACACCTTTTCCACCTGGGCCAACCGCGTGACCGCCAGACTGCTGGGCAAGCGCGCCCTGATCAACTGGGGTGACGAAGACCAGGCCGCCAAGGTCTCTTCCGGCAAAAACCACTGGCACAACTGGCTGCTGCTGGGCCTCAGGCTGCTGGCTGCGTCCATGCTGCTGGCCCTGTTGCCCATGCTGTATTTCCTGCCGCCGGACGCCTTGTGGGCGTTCCTGAGCTTCGGCGAGGATCCCCGGGTCACCGGCTCCCTTTATTGGATATATTCCGTTTTTGTCTTTATCACCGGCGCCAATATCGCGCTGATCCGCCATTATGTGTGCCGCTACATGTGCATCTATCGCATGTGGCAACATTTGTTCCGCACCAGGGAAACGCTGCACATAGAATACGACGCCGCCCGCCAGGCGGACTGCGAGAAATGCAGTTTTTGTGTAACGGTGTGCCCGGTGGACATCGACCCGCGCCAAACCGCCACCTTCGATGCCTGCATCAACTGCGGCGAATGCATTACCGCCTGCGACAATATGCACAAGAAAAACGGCACGCCGGGCCTGCTCAGCTTCAAATTCGGCCGCCGCCTTGATGCGCTGGACAATGACGGGCGCTTTTCCTCCCCTTCGCTGCTGAGCCGGGTACGCTGGGTTTTGCCGGTATTGGCGCTGGCACTGGGCCTGCTGAGCTGGGGTATTGTGCAATACCAGCCCTACCACCTGTCCGTTTACCGGGCGGAGATGTTGCACGGCGATCACACCAGGGACTACCGTATCAACCTCGCCAACAAGCTCTACGCCCCGGCCGAAATACGGGTGCAGGTTGAAGGCGTCCCGCCGGAACATTACTTCCTGAGCGGTGACCGGGTTGAGTTCAGCACCGTTGGCCGCAAGGATTTGAACCTTCGTCTGGAAGGCTTACCTAAAGGTCTGCATACCATTACGGTGCGCGCCTCGGGCCCCGACGGCTGGCAGGGAAGCTTTCGTTTCCAGCATCTTGTAGAAAAAGGGTGACATCATGAGCAACACACCAAAAGACCTGCCTGTGGGCAAAACCCCCGTCGACCCCAAATGGGGGGAAACGGCGCCCGATCACCTGGGTTATGCCAGCGAGGAAGAGCGCATCCGCAAGCGGGGCCTGGAAGACTGGGAAATGGTGGAAAGAATGGACCAGACCTCGGATCACAAAATCCCCTACTGGTTCATCGGCCTGTTTCTGGTGCTGCTGCTGGTGGCCACCGGCTTGACCTTTCCCTTCTGGGGCGTGCGACCCGGCTATGAGCGGCCCTGGTTCGACTGGGGCATCGTGGCCGGCGCCACCTGGGTCGTGGTGATGGGGGCCCTGATCTACTACATCGTCGATTACCGCAAGGTCAGGGCGGATAAAAAAGAAAAGGCAGCGAAACAGCACCAGGGCGCGGCTTCAGCAGCAAAATCCGGACAAGAAACCGCCCCGGAAGACACGCCCTGAGACAATTCCTAATGTCATGGCCTTCACACCGGCACGACGTGTCCTGCCAATGAGAAGGGAAGCGCCGCCCACGGCGAGGCTCCCGTCGCGCGCCACCCGGCCCGGCGGGTTCCCGGTCCACCCAGTCCTCGCCGCTTTAATCTCCCGGGTTTGTGACAGTCACCCGCTCCAGAGTCCGCCACTTCTTCAGCGGCTGCTATGCCAACCTGACCAGAGTTTGAGTGTGAGCGCCCACGAACGACGACCGGTTTTCTGAACACCACCTGACACAGACTTTTTCCTGCCCCATTGCGATGCAGGAGAACTCCATGACACCCACCGACCGCACTGGCCTATCGGCAGGAGCACGCCACCGCCTGGCAGACTTCGGACCTGCCCCGGAAAGCATACTGCGAGGAACACGACCTGCGCTGTTCGATGTTTGCTGCTGGGCGCACAAGGGGCGCGCACTATCGGGTGATCATCTCAGGCGGGTGCCTCGAACTTCGTCCCCGTAACCCCGGTGTCACCGGCTGCTGATGACGGCCTGGTACTGGCCTTACCAACGGGGTGGAAGTCCGGGATATCAAGACGGACCAGCCCGGCCCGCCGCGTGATTTGCCGGGCATCCTGGCGGCGATCGTTGAGCAAGCACTGGGTCATACCCCGTTTGGGGGTACCCGTAGCCTTCACCCGCTGGAAGTCTCGTTGTCCTAAGATAGGGGATCTGTAGATCCCCCGCCTTAGGGGCATTACCGTCGTTTGCGGCCAGCCCGAATACCGAGCAGTCCCAGCCCCAATAACAGGATGGTGCTGGGCTCTGGGACAGTGCTGGATTGCGGCGCAGTGTAATCAACCAGCAGGCGCGGTTTGAGATGGCCGTCATTCCAGTGATTGCTGGCATGAAAGTCAAATCCGTCGTCACCCGTTGGCGTAAAGCCCCAACCAAAATTGTCCGCACCATTGGCCCACAAAGACACATCGGCAGAAACATCAATACTGATGATATCCTCATGGTTCCCGTTAAGGCCGGTCAGTAACTGAGTGAATACCGCCTCACCTGGAGTATCCTGAATACCGTTGCCCAGACTGTCCCAGGTTGCAGTGCTCTCGTCCCAGCCAGTCAGCATGCGCAGCATATTGACGTTGTCTCCTGGGTTATGAAGCTCGAGCTCCAGCGTGGCGCTGTTAATAGTTGAGCCCAACGGTATTTGGTTTGGGCTACCACCAAATATATCGCCAAACATCAAGAGGGCGTTGGTATCATCAAGTGGGCCTGACGCATCATCCCCATCAATCGTGATATTGGCGTTAAAGCCGAAATTGGTGCTGGGTGAGTCCTGTCGCAGCTCCACATCCTGTGTGGCGGTATAGCCGTTTACCCCGTCTTGAAACGAGATAACGGTTGCTTGACTTAGGGCGGGTAATGCTCCCATCGAAAGGGCAAGCGCCATCCTGGCTGTAATTTTTGCTCTCATCAATCCTCTCCTCGCTGGTAAATTGTGCTTATTTCTCGCCAAGTTCCTTAAAGGGAAGTTGTTGTTCGTTGGCCTGCATGCAATAATTATTCCTATTTTTTAGGAATCAAGAGCTTGCTGAGCCAATGCGTGATGTTTTTACAAGAGCGTAAAAAATTCCGACAGACCTCACCCACAATAAGGCAGTCTTAAAGAAGGTCCAGATGTTGCCTTTTTTATTTTCCGCGCGGCGGTAAGACAGCCATAAATATGGTAATGGTCAATTGCTACCGAATAGAAGCAGATATGGCATGTGGTGTACGGATCTCCGTATGCTTCGATCGCCAAGGCAGGCGCCTGGATCAGCCACAGCCTGCTCATTCCGGCACTGGGCTGGACAGACGTTCCAGCGGCCACCTGAAACCCGCGGCATTCACCGTGGTGGATGACTTGAGGTAACTGCCGCGGCAGTCGTTGTGCCTGCCCTGCTGGCCTGTCCACCATGCTGCCTGGCGCCCACACCCAACGACAACGCCCGGAGGCCAGGCCGGCCTGGCAATAAAATAAGGGGCGGTGATCCGCCCCTTTTATCTCCTCTGCACGCGGCGGGCTCAGAGCTCCTTGGCGTGGCCGGCGAGGTAGTCGGCCACACCGTCGGCGGTGGGCTTCATGCCGCTTTCGCCTTTGTGCCAGCCCGCCGGACACACTTCGCCGTGCTCTTCCACGAATTGCAGCGCATCCACAAGGCGCAGCATTTCGTCCACTTCCCGGCCCAGGGGCAGGTTGTTCACCACCTGGTGTTGCACCACACCGTCGCGGTCAATGAGGAAAGAGCCGCGCAGCGCCACACCATCGGGATGCTCCACACCGTAGGCACGGGCGATTTCATGCTTGATGTCTGCCACCAGGGGAAAACTGATGGGGCCGATGCCACCCTTGTCCACCGGCGTGTTGCGCCAGGCGTGATGGGTGAACTGGGAATCTATGGACACGCCCACCAGTTCCACCCCGCGCTCGCGAAACATCACGGCGCGGTTGTTGTGGGCGATAATTTCGGTGGGACAGACGAAGGTGAAATCCAGGGGGTAGAAGAACAGCACCACGTATTTGCCGCGCAGATCGGAGAGGCTGAAGTCCTCTTTGATGCTGCCGTCGCCCATTACGGCAGCGGCGGTGAAATCCGGGGCTTGTCTGGTGACCAATACGGACATAAGGTGACTCCTTGAAAGATTAGACTCAGTCTTAAAACGACTACGCTACCGAGTTTACCGCCACGATGCAAGCCAATCGCAGCGCTTCACACCGCCCCCAGCCACGCCGAACGGCGTGCCCGGACCGGGCCGTCCACCGGATCTGTCAGGCTGAGGTAGCAGGTATCGAGGGCGGGTGCCTGCAGTTCCACCAGGAACTCCTGCAAGACATCGCGACGAAAGGCATGCACCACCACGCGTTCGCCAGGCCGGTGAGCCGCCAGGCTGGTGCCCAGATTTTGGGCCGTCACCCGCAGCCCGTCCAGCGCAACCAGCACATCCCCCGCCGCCAGGCCCGCGGCCTCGGCGGCGCTGCCGCTGAGCACTGTGGCCAGACGGGCCTCCTGCTGGTTTTCCGCCAGGCGGATGCCCAAAGCGACGCGGCGGGCAAGCCGCTCACCGCTCTCCTTCAGGGGCCGCCCACCGGGATCGTCGGCCCCTTCGGCGGGACGCACGTGAAAACCCACGCCGAAATGGGCCAATAATTCTTCCACAGGGGGCATCCCGGTGCCGTGCACATAGCGCTGGAAAAAGTCTCCCAGGGCCACGCCGCTGACCTCCTCCGCCACCCGCTCGAAGCCGTCTTCGGGAACACCGGCGCCACTTTGGCCATATCGCCGCCACAGCGCCCGCATCACATCATCCAACGAACGGGCGTGGCGGGTTTCCCGGCGGATCCATAAATCCAGGCACAAGGCCACCAGCGCGCCCTTGCTGTAATAACTGACGGTACTGTTGGGGGTGTTTTCATCCGGCTGGTAGAGCTTGATCCAGGCGTCGAAACTGGAGTCCGCCAGAGACTGCAGGTGACGCCCGGGGGCGCGCCACACCCGGGTGGCCGTGCGGCCCAGAAGTTCCAGGTAGCTCTCGGGAGAAATCAGGCCACAACGCAACAAGGCCAGGTTCTGGTAGTAACTGGTAATACCTTCGAAGGCCCACAGGGAGCGGGTATAGGCTTCTTCGCTCAACGAGGCCGACTGCAAGGCCGCGGGGGTGATGCGCTTGATGTGCCAGGTGTGAAAGTACTCATGGCTGCACAGGCCGAGAAAGGTGCGGTAATCCTCACTCACTCCGGCCTCTCCGGGAAAAGGCAGATCACCACGGCTGCACAGCAAGGTGCTGGAGGCGCGGTGTTCCAGCCCACCGTAACCGTCGTCCACCGCGGTCACCAGAAACAGATAGCGCTCCACCGGTGGCGGTTCACCGAAAAAGCGGATGTGATGTTCACACAAGAGCTTGAGGTCGCGGGCGAGGCGGTCCAGGTCCGCCCGGTGACGGCCGCTGATGGCTACATCGTGGGGATAACCGCAGGCGTAAAAGGTCACCAAATCGAAGCGCCCCATTTCCACCGGGTGGTCGATCAGCTCGCCATAGTTCTCCGCCTGGTAGGTGCCAAAACCGTAGGGTGGCGCCTCCGCCCGGGGCAGAGTGGTAGCCACCCGCCATCCCGTGGCCCTGTCGCCGCCGGGCGCCACCAGCTCCAGCTCACAGGGCAGGTGTTCGAAGCCCACCACCTGCATGAACACGCTGGTGCCGTTGAAAAATGCGTGGCTGGCATCGAGGTGGGCGGCGCGCACGGAGAGTTCCCAGGCATAGACCTCGTACACCAGGGTCAACGCCCCGCGCGCGGGCGCCGCACACCAGCTCTGTTTGTCCAGCTTGGTGACGGTCAGTTCCCCCCGCTCGTCCCGGGCACAGACGCGCTGCACGTGCCTGGCGAAGTCGCGGATCAGATAGCTCCCGGGGATCCATGCGGGCAGGGTGAAGACCTGGCCGCGCGGGTCGGGGTGGGAGACGATGCAGCTCACCTGGAATAAATGAGCCTCGGGCGCCTTCAATTCGAGGCGATAACGCAGGGCTGTGGTCTGGGACATGAAATAACCGCTGGATAAGCTGTGACAGGCGTTTCCCGCTGCCTGTTCAGGACAGCGGACTTGGCCCATGGCGTACATTCTTTGATGAGTAACACTTTAGCAAAGGAAAACAGCTTTCGCGGTGCTCTCAACTTTTCCGGCCACCGGGCCGATACCCGTACAGGCTGCAAACAAACAGGGAAGTCCGGCTCAAGTTCAGCCCCATCCCGCAGCCGGTTCGGCCCCGAGTTAGGAGGATGTGCCGATGAACGCGAAGCATTTTCTCGCCACTGCAACACTCTCTCTGGCTTTCACCGCCACCGGCGCCCACGGCTTTGAAGGCGTTTCCCGAGACCTCAACACCCAACTCTGCTATGGCCAGGCCATGGTGGGTTTTGATTCTGTCATCAACTCCCGTTTGGGCGTGGCCCCCGACAAGGTGCTGCATCTGGCGGCGTACCAACAGGGAATCAGGGGCGTCAATGCCCCTCATTATTCGTCCGGTCTGCTGAAAGTAATTTACGGGGCGTATCTGTGGTCCGGCAATCCGCACGATTATGCCATCAACGTGTTTTATCAGTGCGCCGCCAGGCGCAACGCAACGCTGGAGGCCTTCAAGTAGCCCCGTTTGGGCTATACCGTCTCTTGCACGGCCCGCACCACTTCATTGACCAGGGCCGGGCCGCGATAAATCAGGCCGGTGTAGATCTGCACAAGATCGGCCCCGGCTTTGACTTTGTCACGCCCGTCCGCCCCACACATGATCCCACCCGCAGCGATGATGGCCGCCCGCCCGGCCAGAGCCCCCGCCAGGACGCGCAACACGTCATCAGCACTGTGCTTGAGCGGCGCTCCGCTGAGCCCGCCCTGCTCGGCGGCCTGCGCCAGCCCCTGCACCCCTTCGCGCGACACCGTGGTGTTAGTGGCGATAACCCCGTCCACCTCGTGGGCGACCACCACGGCGGCCAGATCCGCAATGGCCCCGGGCGCGAGGTCAGGGGCAATTTTCAGCACCAGGGGCACGTAGCGCCCGTGCTGTTCCGCCAGCTCGCGCTGCGCGGCTTTCAGGGCCCGCAGCAGGGCTTCCAGCGCCGCCCGGCCCTGAAGCTGGCGCAGACCGGGGGTGTTGGGCGAAGACACATTGACCGCGACATAACCGGCGAAGGGATACACTTTCCTGAGGCAGTAGAGGTAATCCTGCGCCGCGCGCGCCACCGGCGTGTCCCGGTTCTTACCAATATTGATCCCCAGCACCCCATCGAAGCGGGAACGCCTGACCTGCTCCACCAGATGGTTCACGCCCTTGTTGTTGAAACCCATGCGGTTGATCAGAGCATGCGCACCGGGCAGACGAAACAAGCGCGGCCGGGGATTGCCGGCCTGGGGCCGGGGCGTGACCGTGCCTACCTCGATAAAGCCAAAACCCAGCGCCCCCAGGGCATCGATGTAGTCACCGTTTTTGTCCAGACCGGCGGCCAGCCCCACGGGATTGGGAAAATCCAGCCCCATCACCCGGCAGGGCGCGACAATCCGCCTGCCACAACACAGGCGCAAAATGCCCGTCCGGGCCAGCAGCTTCAGGCCGGACAGGGCCAGATGATGGGCGGTCTCAGGGTCGAGCCTGAAAAGCACAAATCGCAGCAGCGGATACAAGGTTTCCGTCTTTCCCGGCGGCTTTCACATTAACGCAGCCCCCCGGCTATGATAGGCTTGCCCCTGCGCGAGGGGGCAAAACACAAGGGGGGAACAACCATGCGGCTCGGAGTATACGCCATTGTCTTGCTGGCCGGATCGTCTTTGTCCGCCTGCTCCTGGTGGCACAGGGACACCACTGCCGAGCCGGCACCGCCAGGCGCTGATCTTTCCCTGAAACAGGACGTGGACTGGGCCCGGCGCGCGCAACTGCGACAACGCGCCGAGGCAGGCGACACCGAGGCGCAGTATCAACTGGGCATTGCCCGGTGCTGCGGCTTCGGCCCCGGCCGCACCGAACCCAAGGCCCGCCGGTGGTTGTGCCGCGCCGCCATCCACGGCCACCGCGACGCGCAGTACGAGCTGGGCCGCACCTACGGCCAGCAAATGGCCAAGGCCCGCCCGTTCTCCTTGAGCCAGTTCATCGTCTATGCCCACTACTGGTACAGCCTGGCCGCCGCGCAGGGCCACGGCCCCGCCGCCGCCTACCGCGACAAGCTGGAACGGGACATGACGCCGCGTCAGATCGCCCGCTCCAGGGCCTGGCAGGCCCAGGGGACCGGACCGCGCTGCAGTTGAGCGCCTCCGCCGGGTTTCTCCGAGCTGGAGCGCTGGCTTTCACCCCCCCGCCAGAGCCGCCTGCGGCGGGACGTAGTCATAGCCCAGATCCGCGGCCACGTGCTCATTGGTGACCTTGCCGAAACAGACGTTGAGGCCGTCGCGCAGTCCGGGATGGTCCGCCAGGGCCTGGCGGTAACCTTTGCCGGCCAGCTCCAGCACGTAGGGCAAGGTGGCGTGGGTCAACGCCCAGGTGGATGTGTGAGCCACGGCACCGGGCATATTGGCCACGCAGTAGTGCACCACACCGTCCACGATGTAGGTGGGATCGGAATGGGTGGTGGGATGGGAGGTGGCCACGCAGCCGCCCTGGTCGATGGCCACATCGACGATGACGGCGCCGCGTTTCATGGTCTTGAGGTGGTCGCGGGTAACCAGCCTCGGGGCCTGGCCGCCGGGAATCAAGACGGCGCCCACCACCAAATCGGCCTGGGGCAGCAGTTCGGCCAGGGTATAGCTGTCGGAATAGCGGGTTTTGAGCCGGGGCCCGTAGAGGTCATCCAGCTCCCGCAACCGGTCCAGACTGACATCAAGCAGGGTCACATCGGCGCCCAGCCCCATGGCCATGCGGGCCGCCTGAGTGCCTACCATGCCGCCGCCTATGATGAGCACCCGCCCCGGTGGCACGCCGGGCACGCCTCCCAAGAGCACGCCACGGCCGCCGTTGATCATTTGCAGGGCATCGGCCCCGGCCTGGATGGCCAGGCGACCGGCCACTTCGCTCATGGGAACGAGCAGGGGCAGGTGGCCGCGGGCATCGGTGACGGTCTCATACGCGATGCCTACGATTTTGCGTTCCAACAGGGCCGCGGCCTGCTTGGGATCAGGGGCAAGATGCAGGTAGGCGAACAACACCTGCCCTTCCCGCAGCAGCCCGTATTCGCTGGGCTGGGGCTCCTTCACTTTGACCACCATGGGGCAGGCGTAAACCGCAGCCCGGTCCGCCACTTCGGCGCCGGCGGCCCGGTAGGCCTCGTCACCAAAGCCGATCTCGGCACCGGCGTTGTGTTCCACCACCACCTCGTGGCCGGCCTCCACCAGGGTTTTCACACCCGAGGGCGTGCCCCCCACCCGGTATTCGTGGTCCTTGATTTCTTTAGGTATCCCAATTCTCATTTCTGCCTCCAATGAACACCCAGCCCCCGCGCCATTTCCGCTGCCCGGATAACGCCGCAGGCTTTGCCTTTTTTTGCGCATCCCGCCAAACTACTTCTCCTCAATCCCGAGCCCATTCAAGGAACGTGCCCTATGCCCGCAGACAAGCCCAATCCCGCCCACCACGAGAAACTGGTCCAAGCTTACAACCGCATGCTGGAACACGTTAAGGACAAACTGTCCCAGGTCGAACATCAATCCGCCGACGCCCTGCACCATGCAGTGGCGCACGCCAAGGAAAAAACGCTGGAACTGGGCGAGCTGACGCGCGAAGAAATCGACAAACTGGGTGACTACCTCAGGCGTGACCTGGAGGATGCGGGTGAGTACCTGGCCGACACGGGCAAAGAACTGAAAGAATGGTTCGAATTCGATGTCACCCTGATCGAAAGCTGGCTGCTGGAGGCCTTCACCGAGGCGGCAGACCAGACCAGGCTGGCGCTGCTGGCGCTGGAACAACAGGCCAGACGGGCCAGCGAATACCATACCGGCGAGATCACCGGCGTGGGCACCCTGGTCTGCCAAAGCTGCGGTGAGCGCCTGCACTTTCATCATACCGGCCGCATCCCGCCCTGCCCCAAATGCCACGGCACGATGTTCAAGCGCCGCCGGGCAAAACCGTAGCGGCCGACTGGCGCCCGGGCCGCAAGGAGCGCCGTTTTTTTTGGGGAAAGCCTAAGGTCTGCAAGCCCGCCCCCGGCTTCCAGACAGCGCCGTTGTGTGCGGGGGCGCTGTTGGCGGTTTATCTTTTTCTCCCGCCGCCCGGCCACAAACCCGCCAGCCACATCAACACCGCCGCCCCCACGGCAACACTGTTGCCAGACCGGGCGTAGGGGGTCATGCCGCGCATGGGCTGAACCTCATCGTTGAGGGCATAGACTTTGAACTGCGGCGCCTGGGACTGCACAGCGCCACGGGCGTCGATCACCGCCGTCAGCCCCGTATTGGTGGCCCGCAGCATGGGCCGGCCGCTTTCCAGCGCCCGCATGCGGGCCATCTGCAAGTGCTGAAACGGGGCCACGGATTCACCGAACCAAGCATCGTTGCTCACGTTCACCAACACCGTCGCCTGCGGCAGCATGCGGATCACCTCTTCGCCGAAGGCATCTTCATAACAAATGGAAATACCCGCCTGCTGCCCTGCTGCCGGCAGGGGGGACTGGTCCGGCCCGCCGGCGGAGAAGTCGGACATGGGCACGTTCATGAAATCCACAATGCCCGCCAAGGCCCCTTTCAGGGGCAGGTACTCCGTAAAAGGCACCAGATGATTCTTGTGATAAAAGGCCCGGCCCCCGTCGAGACTGACCATGCTGTTGAAATAGCGGCGGGAACCGGGCTCCTGGTAGAGCACCCCCACCAGCAGCGAACTGCCGTGCCGGCGGGCCTCCGCTTCCAGACCGTCGAGAAAGTCTTGTTCCCGGTGATAAAAATCCGGCAGGGCGGTTTCGGGCCAGACGATCAGATCGGCGTCCCAATTGGCCCGGGTCAGCCCGGCGTACAAGTCCAGCGTGGGCTGGCGCAGCTCGAAGGTCCATTTCAGCTCCTGGGGGATATTGCCCTGCAACAGGCTCACTTTGAGGGGCCGGCCATGGGGCTGGGTCCAGCTTACCCCGGCCATCAGGGCGCCGGCGAGCCACAGCACGGCCACGGCCACCACCGGCCATGTCCGGTCGCGCCAGGACGGCGCCAAGACGGCGGCCGCCAGCAAGCCCGCACTCAGGGCCACGGTCAGCGACACCCCGTAGACCCCCAGCACCGGCGCCCAGCCCGCGAGCGGCAGATCAAGCTGGCTGTAACCCATGAGCAACCAGGGGAAACCGGTGAGAAACCAGCCCCGGCACCACTCCAACAGCACCCAGCAGGCGGGAAAAACCAGCGCCAGGGCCGGCGCCGCCCCCCGCCGCCGCCCAAAGCGCCCGGCCAGGGCGCCGGCCGCGGCGGGAAACAAGGCGAGAAAGGCCACAAACAAGGCGGTCAAAAACAGCGACAAGGGCAGGTTGACGCCGCCGTAGCCGTAAATACTGACGAACACCCAGCTCACCCCGGCACCGAACTGACCCAGCCCGAAGGCGTAACCACGCCGCAGGGCGCGTTCAGGCACCAGCCACCAGAGCAGAAACAGCAGCGCGAGGGCCGGCACGGCCAGCAGACCCAGCCCGAAAGGGGCATAGGCGAAAACAAGGCTGGCGCCGGCCAGCAAGGCCGCCAGATCGCCCCCCGCGGCCGCCAGCGGAGGGGGAATCCGGCGCTCCAGGGAAGTGCTCATTGACTTTAAGGTTACGCGGACAAGAAGGGGTGCTCAGATAACAATATTGAACCGTCACTCCCCCGCGACACGCACCTCAGAGGCGCCACCCTCAGCGGGGCGGGGACTGACTTCCAGCAAATGAATGCGGCGGCTGTCGGCTTTGAGGATTTTGAAGCGGAAGTTGTCAATGTCCACGACATCCCCCCGCTGGGGCAGGCGGCCAAAAGCCTTCATCACCAGCCCGCCGATGGTGTCAAACTCATCGTCGCTGAAAGCGGTGTCGAAGTAGTCGTTGAACTCTTCTATGGGCGTGAGCGCCTTCACCGCAAACACTTCATCGCTGTGCTTTTTAATATAGGCGTCCTCTTCGACATCGTGTTCGTCGACGATTTCACCGACGATCTGCTCCAGCACGTCTTCGATGGTCACCAGACCGGCAACGCCGCCGTATTCGTCCACCACCACCGCCATGTGGTTGCGGCTGGCGCGGAATTCCCGCAGCAGCACGTTAAGGCGCTTGCTCTCCGGAATGAACACCACCGGCCGCAGAATGTCGCGGATATTGAAGCGGCGGGAGGCATCCTGACAGAAATAGGCCAGCAGATCCTTGGCCAGCAGGATGCCCACCACCTCGTCACGATTGTCGCCAATGACGGGAAAGCGGGAATGGGCGGATTTGATCACGATGGGCAAAATCTCCTCCAAGGACGCATCCCGCTCCACCACCACCATCTGGGCCCGCGGTACCATGATGTCCCGCACCTGCATCTCAGCCACTTGCAGCACCCCTTCGATCATCCCCAGGGCGTCGGGATCAAGCAGCCCCCGCGCCAGGGCGTCTTGCAACAAGGCAAGCAAATCGTCGCGGTCTTTGGGTTCCGCGCCACGGGCCAGGCCCAGGCGTTCCAGCCATGTTCGCGAGGCGGCGCCGCCGCTGCTGTCTATGCGTTCTGTGTTCATTGCTCCTCGTTAAATCGCCTCCTGTGATTCATTCCGCGCAGCCGGCGCACGGTAGGGGTCGGGATAGGCCAGACCGGCCAGTATTTCCTGCTCCAGCCCTTCCATTTCCCTGGCTCCAGCCACCGTCTGGTGATCAAAACCCAACAGGTGCAGGACCCCGTGGACGGTCATGTGCGCCCAGTGCGCCTCCGGCGCTTTACCCTGCTCCAGCGCTTCGCGGCCCACCACGGGCGCACAAATGACGATGTCACCCAAGGGGGGCAAATCCAGGGGAATGGGGATGGCGGCGGGAAAAGACAAGACGTTGGTGGAACCGGGTTTGCGCCGGTAGGCCAGGTTCAATGCCGCGCTTTCCTGCTCGCCCACCACGCGCACGCTGAGCTCGGCATCAGTCAGGCGGCCGGCCAGGACGGCGCCCACCCACTGCTCGAACTGGCCGCGGGACGGAGGCCGGGCGTCCTCCTCGCTGGCTTCCTCCAAGGCATACTGCACGTCCACCACGACGCTCATCGCGGCAGCTCCCCCTGATCCGCCCGTTCATAGGCCGTGATGATGCGCTGCACCAGGGGATGGCGCACCACGTCGCGGGCCTGGAAGAAGGTGAAGCTGATACCCTCCACGTCTTTGAGCACGTCCACCACGTGGCGCAGGCCGGAGCAGCGCTCGCGGGGCAGGTCCACCTGGGTCACATCGCCGGTGACCACCACCTTGGAGCCGAAGCCGATGCGGGTCAGAAACATTTTCATCTGCTCCACCGTGGTGTTCTGGGCTTCGTCCAGTATCACAAAGGCTTCGTTGAGGGTGCGGCCGCGCATATAGGCCAGGGGCGCGATTTCGATGACATTGCGCTCCACCAGCTTGGCCACCCGTTCGAAGCCCAAGGTTTCGTAGAGGGCGTCGTAAAGGGGACGCAGATAGGGGTCAATCTTCTGAGCCAGATCGCCGGGCAAAAAGCCCAGCCGCTCGCCGGCCTCCACCGCCGGGCGGGTGAGCACCAGGCGGCTGACTTTCTCTTCTTCCAGCGCCTGCACAGCGCAGGCCACGGCGAGGTAGGTTTTGCCCGTGCCGGCGGGGCCGACGCCAAAGTTCAGGTCGCTGCTCTGAATGTTGCGGATGTAACGCTGTTGATTGACGCCCCGAGCGGAGATGACCACCCGGCGGGTGCGCACAGACTGCGGCCCGGCAGGGGTCTCCGGCGCCAGCAGGTTTTCCACGCCGGCTTCCTGCAAAAACAAATGCACACGCGCGGGGGTCAAGCGGCTGGTGGCGGTTTCAGAATAGAGTTCCTGGAGGACTTTGCCCGCTATTTTCGCAGGCGCGGCATCACCGATGACGCGAAAACGGTTGCCCCGGTTGCTGACTTCGACGCCCAGACGGCCTTCCACTTGCCGCAGGTGTTCGTCGAACTGACCGCATAAATTGGCGAGGCGGTCGTTATCGGCGGGTTCTAGCGTAAAGTCGCAGGCGTCTGGTTGTGCGTTCAAATCCAATAGTGTTGCGGAATTAACCGAGGGGCCACCTTAGTCGAAAACGCTCTCGGGCGCAATGCCGATGGCCGTTACAGTGCCCGGGAACCGTTCGCCGCAGGCGGCTTACGGTCTGTATCGGCTGCCACGAAAATTTCCCCACGCAGCGAGTTGGGCAGCGCCGCGCCGATGCTCACTTCCACAAACTGTCCTATCAGACCGGGGTCGCCGCGAAAATTGACCACCCGGTTGTTCTCCGTGCGGCCGCACAACTCCCGCGGATTTTTTTTGGACGGCCCCTCCACCAAAACCCGCTGCACCGTCCCCACCATCTTCTGACTCCGGGCATCCCCCAACTCGCGCAGGCGGCGCTGCAAAATGGCCAGGCGATGACGCTTCACGTCCATCGGCACATCGTCGGGCACAGCGGCGGCCGGCGTGCCGGGACGGGGGCTGTAGATGAAGGAGAAGGAATGATCAAAACCAAGGTCGTCGACAAGGGCCATGGTGGCATCGAAATCGGCCTCGGTCTCGCCGGGAAAGCCCACGATAAAATCGGACGACAAACTGAGATCGGCGCGCGCCTGCCGCAGTTTGCGGATTTTCGCCTTGTATTCCAACACCGTGTGGCCCCGTTTCATCCGCGCCAGAATCCGGTCTGAACCGCTTTGCACCGGCAGGTGCAAATGCCCCGCCAGCTTGGGCTCCTCGGCGAAGGCCTGAATCAGGCTGTCGGACAGTTCCACCGGGTGGGAGGTGGTGAAGCGGATACGCCCGATGCCGTCGATAGCGGCCACATAGTGAATCAGCAGGGCCAGATCGGCGATGTCGCCATCGTGCATCAAGCCGCGATAGGCATTGACATTCTGGCCCAGCAGGGTCACTTCCTTCACCCCGCCCGCCGCCAGTTGGGCGATTTCGGCAAGCACATCATCGAAAGGCCGGCTCACCTCCTCGCCGCGGGTGTAGGGCACCACGCAGAAGGTGCAATATCTGGAGCAACCTTCCATCACCGACACAAAGGCTGTCGCCCCCTCGGCACGGGGCGCGGGCAGGTGATCGAATTTCTCGATTTCGGGGAAACTCACGTCCACCGCCGGGCGCCGCTCGCGCCGCACCTGATCCAGCATCTGTGGCAGGCGGTGCAGGGTCTGGGGACCGAAGACCATGTCCACGAAAGGCGCGCGGGCGCGGATGGCCTCACCCTCCTGGCTGGCCACACAGCCGCCCACGCCGATCACCACCTCGGGCCGGGCGGCCTTGAATTCCTTCCACCGGCCCAGCAGCGAAAAAACCTTCTCCGCGGCCTTCTCCCGCACCGAGCAGGTATTCAGCAGCAACACGTCCGCCTCTTCCGGCGTGGCGGCGGGAATCAGGCCGTGGGCGTCCGCCAGCACCTCCGCCATCTTGGCGGAATCGTATTCGTTCATCTGGCAGCCGAAGGTTTTGATGTACAGCTTGCGGGTCATGGCATCCGGCACAAGGACTCAAAAAGGGCGGCTAAATTACACCGATTCGCGCCGGAAAGCCATGCCCTGGCGATCACTCGCGGTAAGGTGGCTCCGCCCCGATTTTGTGGATGCTCAAATCGGCCCCTTGATACTCTTCTTCCTGGGTAAGACGCAGGCCCACGAATTTTTTGATCAGGCCGTACACCAAGACGCCGCCGCCCAAGGCCACAACCACACCCAGCGCGGTGCCAATGAACTGGGAGAAGAAGCTCACCCCACCGATCCCGCCCAGGAACTCCTGGCCGAACACGCCGGCGGCGATACCGCCCAACACCCCGCACAGGCCGTGCAGGGGCCACACCCCCAATACATCGTCGATCTTCCATTTGTTCTGGGTAAGAGTGAAGGTCCACACGAACAGGGCACCGGCAGCCAGCCCAATGACGAGCGCCCCGGCAGGGTGGACCACGTCGGAGCCGGCGCAAATGGCCACCAAACCGGCCAGGGGACCGTTGTGGACAAAGCCGGGGTCGTAGCGCCCCATAAACAGGGCCGCCAGCACGCCGCCAGCCATGGCCATCAATGAATTCAGGGCCACCAGGCCATTGGCGGTGACCACGCTCTGGGCGGACATGACATTAAAACCAAACCAGCCCACCGTGAGAATCCAGGCCCCCAAAGCCAAAAAGGGAATACTGGAGGGCGGATGGGCGGCCATCACGCCGTCTTTGCCGTAGCGGCCATGGCGGGGACCGAGCAACAGCACCGCCGCCAGGGCAATCCAACCGCCCACCGCGTGCACCACCACCGATCCGGCGAAATCATGAAAACCGGCGCCGAAGCTGCTTTCCAGCCAGCCCTGGACGCCCAAATTGCCGTTCCAGGTGATCCCTTCGAAAAAGGGGTAGACAAAGCCCACCAGCAAGGCGGTGGCCGCCAGCTGCGGATTGAAGCGCGCCCGCTCAGCGATGCCGCCGGACACAATGGCCGGAATGGCGGCGGCAAAGGTGAGCAAAAAGAAGAACTTGACCAGTTCGTAGCCATTTTTCTCCGCCAGCGCCGGGGCGGCATCCAGGAACGAAACACCGTAGGCCACAGCGTAGCCCACAAAGAAGTACATCACGGTGGAGACGGCGAAATCGCCGATGATTTTCACCAGGGCGTTCACCTGGTTCTTTTTCCGCACCGTGCCCACTTCCAAAAAGGCGAAACCCGCGTGCATGGCCAGCACCATGGCGGCACCCATCAAAAGAAAGAGAACATCTCCCCCCGCTTTGAACTCCTCCATCATCCCTACCCCTTATTGGTTTTATGGACCTGTCTCAGTGCACGCAACGCACCAATAATGCCCGCCGCAGAAAAACAGCGCACTCAACGCCGCCCTCAATTGGCGCACACGGTAAAACCCGCACCAGGCGGAGTCAAGCCGCCCCTTAGCGCTCCCGCAGCCTGAGCGCCGCGGAATTGATGCAGTAGCGCAGACCGGTGGGCGGGGGGCCGTCGCTGAACACATGACCGAGGTGGGCGCCGCAGCCCGCACACAGCACCTCGGTGCGACGCATGCCGTGGCTGCCATCAGCTTCGGTGGCGATGCGCTCTGCCGCCACCGGCGCCCAGAAACTGGGCCAGCCCGTACCGGAATCAAACTTGGTATCCGCGTCGAACAAGGCGGCGCCACAGCAGCGGCAGTGGTACACCCCGGGCGCCGTGCAGTCCCAGTAATCCCCGGTGAAGGGCGCCTCGGTGCCTTTGCGGCGGCACACCTCCATTTGCTCGGGAGTCAGTTCCGCGGCCCACTGGGCCTCGGCTTTGGTGCGGGAATCGGGCACGGGGATTCTCCAAAAAAGGGGGTCAGCAGGTATCATAGCGGCAAAACCGCCCGCCAGGGGCGCCGGCGTTCACCCATGGCCACCCTCAGCAAACCCAGGCCCGCCCGGCGGACGGGCGACACGCACGGGCCCCGGCCCATTACTGCGCCACGGCCTGTTAAAATCCCGCTCCTGACCCCTCTTTCCGCAACGGGCAACAAGCATGAAACTGAGCGCCACAGCATTCCGGGACTGGGAACACAAGTGCATCACCCTGCTGGGGATGTCCGGGGTGGGCAAGACCCAGCTCGCCAACATGCTGCGGCGCAGCAACTGGTTCCACTACTCGGGCGACTACCGCATCGGCACCCGTTATCTGGATGAGCCGATTCTGGACAACATCAAGCTGCAGGCCATGCAGGTGCCCTTTTTGCGCGACCTGCTGCGCTCGGACTCCATCTACATTGTCAACAACATCACCGTGGACAATCTGCAGCCGGTGTCCAGCTTCCTGGGCAAGCTGGGCAACCCGGAACAGGGGGGGCTGGGCCTTAAGGAATTCAAACACCGCCAGGCCCTGCACCACAAGGCCGAGGTGGCCGCCATGGGCGATGTGCCCGCTTTCATCGAAAAAGCGCGCAGCATCTACGGCTACAAGCATTTCGTCAACGACGCCGGCGGCAGCGTGTGCGAGTTGGACAATGACGAGACGCTGCGCACTCTGGCCGAACACACCCTGATCCTGTACATCAAAGCCTCCCGCGACGACGAGCAGGAGCTGATCCGGCGGGCGGAATCCGATCCCAAGCCCTTGTACTACCGGGAAGGATTCCTCGATGAGCAGCTTGCCCACTACCTGGCGGAGAAGGGCCTGGCCTACGTGGCCATGATCGACCCCGATGATTTTGTGCGCTGGATGTTTCCGCGCCTGTTTTATGCGCGCATTCCCCGCTACGAAGCCATTGCCCGGCAATACGGCTACACCGTCACGACCGAAGAGATCTGGGCCGTGCGCAGCGAGGCCGATTTCATCCGCCTGGTGGAAACGGCCCTGGAACGGGAGGGCTGAGCGCCATGCCCCTGGTCGCCCACAGCGCCCTGCCCACCTTCGAACGCCTGCGCCGGGAAGGGGAAACCATCGTCCCGGGGGAACTGGCCGTCCACCAGGACATCCGCGAGCTTCATATCGGCCTGCTCAACATGATGCCCGACGCCGCCCTGACCGCCACCGAACGGCAGTTTTTCCGCCTGGTGGGGGAGAGCAACCAGATCGCCCAGTTCTACATGCATCCTTTCACTTTGGATGCCCTGCCCCGCGGCCCCGAGGCGCGCGCCCACATCGAGCGCTACTACGAGACCTTCGCCGGAATCAAGGCCCAGGGCCTGGACGCCCTCATCATCACCGGCGCCAACGTCACCCAGCCGGCCTTGGAACACGAGCCGTTCTGGGAGCCTTTGATCGAAGTGATCGACTGGGCCTACGGGCACGTCACCTCCACGCTCTGCTCCTGCCTGGCCACCCATGCGGTGATGCAGTTCCGCTACGGCCAGCGGCGCCGCCACATGGGCTTCAAGCGCTGGGGCGTGTACGGCCACCGGGTGGTGCAGAAAAACCATCCCCTGGTCAGCGGGGTGAACACCCGCTTCGACGTGCCGCATTCGCGCTTCAACGATATCTCCCGCCCCCAGTTCGAGGCAGCGGGACTGAAGGTCCTGGTGGAAAGCCCGGAGGCGGGCGTGCATCTGGCGGTGAGCGAAGACTTGTTCCGCATCGTGTTCTTCCAGGGCCACCCCGAATACGACACCATCAGCCTGCTCAAGGAATACAAACGGGAGGTAATGCGCTACTGCCGCGCTGAGCTGGACGTCTATCCGCTGTTCCCGGAGAATTACTTCAGCCCCCAGGTCCAGGCCATCTTGGAAGAACACGGCGACAAGGTCAGGGCCGCCCTGCAAGCGCATAAAGCGCCGCCCCCGCTGCCCGAACACTTCATCACCCCCTTGCTGGACAACACCTGGCACGACACGGGGGAGGCGGTCATCAACAACTGGATAGGCAAAGTCTATCAACTCACCAGCATCGACCGGCGCTGCGCCTTCCAGGACAGCATCAACCCCGACGACCCCTTGGGCTTGCGGGCCATCCCGGGCTGAGGGCACAGCCGGTGCGACAGCACGAGCTCCTGATGGAGACCCAATGTAGAGAATTGCAAAAACACTGCCTCCACCCTCTGCCCCGATGACCCGCGGGGCCATATAGTTATTTGGACAAGGCGCAGGCAAGAAAACCGGTCAGACCATGGATATCACCCAAATCACGCAAATCATCGCCCTCACCATGGGCGTGGCCTGGGCCAGCGGGATCAACCTCTATGCCGCCGTGTTCATGCTGGGCCTGATGGCCAGTACCGGACACATCGAGCTGCCGCCCGGTTTGGAAATCCTGGCCGACCCGCTGGTGCTGTTCGCCGCCGGCGTCATGTACCTGATCGAGTTTTTCGCCGACAAAATCCCCGGCGTGGACAACGGCTGGGACACGCTCCACACTTTCATCCGCATCCCCGCCGGGGCCATATTGGCAGCCGGCGCGGTAGGCGAGGTGAGCCCCGCCGCCACCCTGGCCGCCGGGCTGGTGGGCGGCGCCGTCACCGCGACGGTGCACGTCGCCAAGGCCGGTGGCCGGGTACTGGTGAACACCTCTCCCGAACCGGTCAGCAACTGGCTGGTTTCCCTGGGCGAAGACCTTACCGTCATCGCCGGCCTGTGGACGGCCCTGCACTATCCGCTGGCATTTTTATTGGCCCTGGCCCTGTTCCTGGCGCTGGTGGCTTGGGCCCTGCCCCGCATCTGGCGCGGCCTCGGCCAGCTTGCCCACCGCATCAAGGGCTTGTTCCGCCCGCGGCCACCCGCCGCCGCCGAGCCTCCTGCCACACAGCCGCCGCGTCCCCTGGCCCCGCCGCCACGCAAGCTGAAATAAGCGCCGCCGGGACCAAGGCCGATTCATACCTTGCGATAGATCTCGGCCCCCTCGCGGGCAAACTCCGCAGCTTTCTCGGCCAGCCCCCGGGTCAAACCTTCCGCATCGTCCAGCCCCCGCTCGGCGGCAAACTGACGCACGTCCCGGGTGATTTTCATGGAGCAGAAATTGGGCCCGCACATGGAGCAGAAATGGGCCACTTTGGCGGATTCCCTGGGCAGGGTCTGGTCGTGGTAGTCCCGGGCCCGCCCGGGATCCAGGGACAGGTTGAACTGGTCTTCCCAGCGGAATTCGAACCGCGCCTTGCTGAGAGCATTGTCGCGCAGTTGGGCGCCGGCGTGACCCTTGGCCAGATCGGCGGCGTGGGCGGCAATGCGGTAAGCGATGATGCCGTCGCGCACGTCTTGTTTGTCGGGCAGACCCAGGTGTTCCTTGGGCGTCACGTAGCACAGCATGGCCGTGCCGTACCAAGCGATATTGGCGGCACCGATGGCAGAGGTGATGTGGTCATAGGCCGGGGCGATGTCAGTAACCAGCGGCCCCAGCGTGTAGAAAGGCGCCTCAAAACAGTCGGCCAGCTCCTTGTCCACGTTTTCCTTGATCATCTGCAGCGGCACATGGCCGGGGCCTTCGATCATCACCTGCACATCGTGCTGCCAGGCTTTCCGGGTCAGTTCGCCCAGGGTTTCCAGCTCCGCGAACTGGGCCCGGTCGTTGGCATCCGCCAGGCAGCCGGGACGCAGGCCGTCACCCAGGGAGAAAGACACGTCGTAGGCCTTCATGATCTCGCAGATCTCATCGAAGCGGGTGTAGAGGAAATTCTCCCGGTGATGGGCCAGGCACCACTTGGCCATGATGGAACCGCCGCGGGAGACGATGCCCGTCAGGCGCCTGGCCGTCAGCGGCACGTAGGCCAGGCGCACCCCGGCGTGGATGGTGAAGTAATCCACCCCCTGCTCGGCCTGCTCGATGAGGGTGTCGCGCACCAGCTCCCAGCTCAGTGCCTCGGGCCGGCCGTCCACTTTTTCCAGGGCCTGGTAAATAGGCACGGTGCCGATGGGCACGGGAGAATTGCGGATGATCCACTCGCGGGTCTCGTGGATGTGCTTGCCGGTGGACAGATCCATCAGCGTATCGCCCCCCCAGCGGCAAGACCACACCAGCTTTTCCACCTCCTCGGCGATGCCGGAGGTGACGGCGGAGTTCCCGATGTTGGTATTGACCTTCACCCGGAAGTTGCGCCCGATGATCATGGGCTCCAGCTCGGGATGATTGATATTGGCAGGAATGATGGCGCGCCCGGCGGCCACTTCCTGGCGCACGAACTCGGGGGTCACCGTCTCCGGCAGCCGCGCGCCGAAGGCCTGGCCGGAATGGCGCTTGAGCAGCGCCTCATAACGGGAATCGGCGCGCAGCGCTTCGAGCCGGGCGTTCTCGCGGATGGCCACGTATTCCATCTCCGGCGTGATGATGCCGCGCCGGGCGTAGTGCATCTGGGTCACGTTGGCGCCATGAGCGGCCCGGCGCGGTTTGCGCACATGAGCGAAGCGGAAGCCGGCCAGGGCCGGATCGTGCTTGCGGACACGGCCGTAGTCGGAGCTGAAATCGGCCAGCACCCCGGTGTCGCCCCGTTCCACGACCCAGGCCTCACGCAGAGGGGGCAGGCCGGCCAGCAGGTCGATATCGGCGTTCGGGTCGGTATACGGCCCCGAGGTGTCGTAGACCGGAATGGGCGGGTTCTCCTCCGCGCCCGCGCGCCCTGGGGTGACGCTCTGCTGAATTTCACGCATCCCCACCCGCAAATCGGGCCGCGAGCCCGGCACGTAAATCTTGCGGGAACCGGGAAACGGCTGGGTCACCTCGGCGGACAATTCCGCGGTTTTACGGGCGATATCTTGGGGAATGGCGCTCATATCCGAGTCCTCAGAAAGGGCCGGCACGAACGCGGGATGGGCGGCGAAAACGCGGCTTCCCTACGCCGGTACCAACCGGATCAGGTTCAAAGGGTGTCTCTCAGCCCCTGCCGGGGCACCCCTAGCCAGAAAAATCAGACTGCACGCTAAAGAAATTGGTGGGGAATTGCAAGCAGGCGGCGAACACCTCATGGCGCACTGGGGCGCCACACCACCCGCGTCGGCCTGCCGCCATTTAGACGGCGACATGGCCAGATCGGCATTGGCGCTGAATCAGTTGGCATTTCCCTGGCTGGCCTGCGCCAGATCGCGCATCACCGAAAACAAAGTCACCTGCTCAGGCAGGCCGGTGACTTTGATGCCCCGTGCGCGTTGGTAGGCCTCCAGAGCCTTGCGGGTGCCGGGGCCGTAGAGGCCATCGGGTGTTCCCTTGTACATGCCTTTGGATTTCAGGTAGGTCTGGACCTGCTTGAGCACCTCCTTGTACACCGCCGTCTTCTCGCCCTTGTGTTCGGCGACCACCATTTCCGAGAACTCGCCCAGGCGCGCCACGCCGGTGGCGGCGGCGAGGTGGTTCACCGCCAGAAAAAAACGCTGGCCGGGATCTTTTTTGCACACCCCTTCCAGCATTGCACCAAGCATGACGGTGCCACTCCAGGGCGCCAGATCGTAGGTATTGGGGGTGAACTGGTTGGCCGCGGAAATGTAGCCGTCCATCCAGGCCCAGAATGCGCCCAGGGAATCATCTTTGTTCGCCTTGGCATCGAGATATTTTTGGCAGGGCAGCATGCCCACGTTGCGCACGGCAAAGCGACCCTGGCTGTCGGCGGCAAAACCGGGCGCGGCCAGAACCAGCATCAAAATCCCACACCATATTGTTTTATTGCTCACAAGCTCTCCCTCATGATCGAAACCTCAGGCCTGCACCATCGAGTAGGAGGCGGGGTCACCCCCGCCGTCCTCTCACACCACCGGACGTGCGGTTCCGCATCCGGCGGTTCATGAGACACACTGGAGTCGTCGCACCGTATCGAGCAGCGACACCAGCCCCAAACGATCAAAGTAGGCCTTG
>DRLM01000031.1 GCA_011375345.1 Gammaproteobacteria bacterium | reverse complement strand
TCCACGCTGTCGGCGCCGTCGCCGAAGTCGCTGCGGCGACGGTAGCGCACTTCCACAAACACCAGGTGCCGGCCGTCGCGCATGATGAGATCAATTTCACCCACCCGGCAGCGGAAATTGCGCATCACCGGTGTCAGGCCCCGCTCACACAGGTAGCGGTGGGCGTCCTCTTCCGCCCGGCGGCCCCGTTGCTGGTTCAGGGGGAAGCGCGTCATCACGGAGTTTCCGGGGTGGTGTCCAGCGGCGCGGGGGCCGGTCTGCCGTCCTGAAAGCGGGCCCACACCAGGGTGCGGTGCAGGTGTTGCCGCTCGTCCAGGCTCAGCCGGCCGGTGGCGCCGGCCACTTCGCTGAGCGGCTGGGTCCGCAGTTGTTGCAGCAGGGGCAGCAGGCGGTAGGCGTCGGCCCCCAGGGCGTACAAGCGGGCCAGGCCGCCGGCGTCGGGCCAGGCGGCTTCCACGCTGGTGCGTACCGGGTCGCCGCTGAGCAGCCAGGGGATATCAGTGAAGAGCACGCCGTCCATATCGCGGTCCAGTGCAGGGTTCTCGCTGCCGGCGTAGACATGGGATGTGGCCAGCACCGGTACATCGCCGGCGTAAAAGAATTTGAGTTGCGGCCGGATCAGGCGCGCCTGGCGTGGCAGGGCGGTGAGAAAGATAAAGTCCACGTCTTTGCGGCGCCGGGCCTGGAATTCCAGTTTTTCGCCCAGCACCCGCCGCAATTGCCGGGCCCGCTTTTCGCTGGCGCTTACCCCCAGCAGGTCGCGCAGGGGGGCGGAGAAATCGCTTTCCCGGGGCGGATAGTTGCGGGCCTTCAATACCGTGCCACCCAGATTTTGCCAGTGCGCCGCGAAGGCGGCATACACCCGCTCGCCCCATTCGCCCCGGGGGTAGAAGGCCAGGGCGCGGCTGTAGCCCTGCAACCAGGCGCGCTCGGCGATCTGGCGGGCCTCGTCTTCCGGCGCCAGGCCGAACTGGAAGAAATGTTTCGGCGGCAGCCCCGGGTCGTCTTCGCTGTAGTTCAGCGCCAGGGTGGGGACGGGAATGTCGCCGCCGGCCTTAAGGGCGCTGACTTTGTCTTTGTTCAAGGGGCCGACCACGTACTGGGCACCCTCCAGCAAGGCCTGCTTGTACAGGGCTTTGATGTCCGCGCCCGGGGCGCCGGTGTCATAAAAGCGGATTAACGGCTGGTAGTCAGGGTTGGGGCGGGCGAAATAGGCGGCGAGAAAACCGTCCCGCACGGCGCTGGCCACCTTGCCGTAAGGGCCGCTCATGGGCAGCAGCACGGCAATTTGCCCCGGTTGCGGCAAGACCGGGGGCTGGCGGGCTTCCAGCTCGGCGAAAAAACGGGATTTGGCGGCGGAGTGACCGGGGTAGCGGGCACGCCAGGCATCCAGGGCCGGCCCCAGGCTGAGGTCCGGCGTGGTGCGGGCGATCAGGGCCACTTCCAGCCAGCCGCTCAAGGGGTCGGGCGGCGGGGCGGTACGCAAAATCTCCAGCGCCTGGGTGCTGAGGCGGCCCAGCAGGGCCCAGACCTGGGTGCGGTTGTGTTCGGCAAAAGCCGGGTCCGTCAGCAGCGGTTCCAGGGCCACCCGCTCGCGCACTGCCTCGATGTTGTGACCCAGGCGGGCATAAGCCTGGGCCCTGAGCAAATGAATCTGGGCCCGGTCCGCGGCGGGGGTGTCGTCCCGCAAAACCGGCTGGAGCAGCCGGGGCACATCCTGGTAGCGCTGTTCCAACAGCGCCAGCCGCGCCTGCAACAGCACATAGCGGTCCAGTTTGCGGTCGCTCAGCTTTTGCGGCACCAGGGATTGCAGCACCTTGCCGGCCTCTCCCGTCCGCTGGCCGTCCAGATAAGCCTGGGCCGCGTTCAGCAGGAACTGCTGCCGGTCCTCCCCGCTGACCCTGAGTGCCAGCTTCTGGTAAATGAGGGCGGCCTGGGAATACTGTTTGGCGGCCCGCGCGGCTTCGGCCTGGGCCTTAAGCTCGCTGACCGGTGTCGGGGGGGGCGGCGGCGGTGGCGCTGTGGCGCAGGCGGCCAGTAATGCCAACAGCAGGGCGGTGGTCAGGCGGTGACTCTTGATTGGGTGTCCCAGGGGCATGGTGTTAAGATGGCGGGCCCTGACCAATGCAGGCTGAGCTTGTCCTTAAGCGGTAAGGCCACAGTATCTTTAGCCCACCGCCTTCTGTCAATGCGGCTGGGTACCTGGGTCCCGTTTGCAGGTGAGCTTTGCCGTGGCCGAAGCTCGGGGTTGAGTGAGAGGGAGGGGAATGCCCGCCGCGCGAAGGGGCTGTGAATTCTGGGGCGGCGCGGAATCGCGCCACTTTCAAGGGCTGAGTCGCTATGGCGAATGATTGCGGGCGCCTGTACATCGTCGCCACCCCCATCGGCAACCTCGGGGACATGAGTCCGCGGGCCGTTGAGATCTTGCAGACTGTGGCGCTGATCGCGGCCGAGGACACCCGCCACAGCGCCCCCCTGCTGCGCCATTTCGGCATCGACACGCCCATGGTGGCCTATCATGATCATGTGGAGCGCCGGCTTGCGCCCCGTTTGGTCCGGCGCCTGCAGGCGGGGGAATCGGTGGCCCTCATCAGCGACGCCGGCACGCCGCTGGTCAGCGATCCCGGTTTCCATCTGGTGCGGGCGGCGCGGGAGGCCGGGGTGGAAGTGGTTTCCGTTCCCGGCCCCAGCGCTGTGATGGCTGCCCTCTCGGTGGCGGGTCTGCCCACTGATCGCTTTGTGTTCGAAGGCTTTTTACCCGCCAAAGCCGGTGCCCGCCGGCGCGTTTTGGAGGCTTTGCGGGACGAAGCCCGCACGCTGGTGTTTTTTGAAGCGGGGCGGCGCTTGGTGGAATGTTTGGGGGACATGGCCGACATTTTTGGCGCGGACCGGTCGCTCGTGCTCGCCCGGGAACTCACCAAGCGCTTCGAAACCGTGCAAAGCGACACTGCAGCGGGCTTGCGCGATTGGGTGGCGGCCCGGCCCGAGCAAGGCAGGGGCGAGTGCGTGTTGGTGGCAGGTGGCGCGCCGCCGCCCAAAGGCGATGAAATCCCTGCCGCCACGCTGAACGTGCTGAATGAGTTGGCCCAAGCCCTGCCCGCCAGCCAGGCCGCCGCCCTGGCGGCCAGAATCACCGGTTACAAAAAGAACGCGCTTTACCGTCACCTGTTGTCCAATCCCCCAGATGACGAATAAAAGCTTGCACCGACAGGCGAAAAGCCTGTAGCTTGTTTCCAAGAGCCGGCCGGACAGTCGCGCCAGGCCCCGCGCCTGGGGAGGAAAGTCCGGGCTCCACAGGGCAGAGTGCCAGGTAACGCCTGGGCGGCGTGAGCCGACGGAAAGTGCCACAGAAAAGATACCGCCGATGGCGCCGGCGGCAATGCCGGCGACAGGTAAGGGTGAAATGGTGCGGTAAGAGCGCACCGCGCGGGTGGCAACACCTCGCGGCAGGGTAAACCCCACTCGGAGCAAGACCAAATAGAGGAGCCATGATGTCGCCCGCATCGCTCCCGGGTAGGTCGCATGAGGTGCGCGGTGACGTGCATCCCAGATGAATGACTGTCCCCGACAGAACCCGGCTTACAGGCCGGCTCTTTTTTTTGTGAAGAAAGAGGGGTGGGAAAAGGGGTCGCAGCCCTTTTCTCGCCCAGCAATTTTCTCAGGCCGAAAGGCGCGTGCAGATTTTCCAAGGAGCCCTTTGCTCTTTCTTTACGGCGCGTTGATCACGTTCTGGTCGGTATTCACCAGCGGGATGATCAGATCAACGGATTTCAGATGCAGGTGTCACCTTCTTCCACGCGCCCGCTGGGTATTGGGTCAGGCCCGAATTTGTCCGGCCTCAAATCCGGGCCTTGAACTTAAAGAATACGGCTAATCGCCCCGATTCGATCGATGCGCTTCGTGCTTCACCACGTACCACGGTCTGTTGTTCCAATGTCCTTCCCGATTTTCTCGCCCGGTAACATTATTTTACACCGCCACCCGTGCCGATTGATGTAAAGTTTTCGCCGAAACTTAATCCCACCCGTAAGATTCCGTCCTCAAGTGGATGATTTTTAGGACAAAGATTTTGTCCGCCCATTTCCCCGCTTCCGCCGCTAAGTTCCTGTGGTGCAAGCAGAATTCGCCGTTGCGGGACCGTAAAAATTCTTGACAGTGGCGGCTGTCAGCTCCTAGACTGTCGATAAGTGTTGCTTGGTGTCTGATTGTGGGGCAAATTCCCAAATTTGGGTGGTGCTGTGGCCGATGACGCCATTACATTTAATTTTCTCGGTACCAGCCCCCTGAATCTGGACAGCAAGGGGCGGGTGGCCATGCCCGCGCGACACCGCGAGGTGCTGGAGACCGGTTCTGAAGGAAAGATTGTGATCAATCCCGACATACGGGATGAGTGCCTGGTGATTTTCCCCGTGCCGGTGTGGGTCCAGTTCCAGGAAAAAGTCATGACGCTTCCTTTCCGGGAAGACATACAGGATTTGCAGCGCCACTTGATTGGCGGCGCGCAGGAGATCGAATTCGACAGTGCGGGCCGTATGACTATACCGCCACACTTGCGTGAACAGGCGGAACTGGGCAAGCAGGTTCTGCTGATCGGCCAAGGTAAAAAACTAGAACTGTGGGATAAAGCACGCTGGGAAGCCAAGAGGGAAAGATGGAAGCAAGAGCTCAAAACCAAGCCCTTGCCGCCTGAATTGCACACTCTGAACTTCTGACGCGTAAGGCCTATGTCCACAACGTATCCCCATCAAGCCGTCCTGTTGGACGAGGTGATGGACGCTTTGCAGATTCGCCCCGACGGCATCTATGTGGATGCCACCTTTGGGCGCGGGGGGCACGCGGAAGCCATTCTGCAAAAGCTGGGAAGCAAAGGACGCCTCATCGCTCTGGACAAGGATCCCGAGGCGGTGCAGGTGGCCATGGAGCGGCAGGCGAGGGATCGCCGCTTCGTTGTTTTCAAGGGTGCGTTTGTCATGTTGGGTTCTCTTCTGGCGGAACAGGCAGTGGTCGGCAAAGTCAATGGGCTGGTGCTGGATCTCGGCGTGTCCTCGCCCCAATTGGACGACCCGGCGCGGGGGTTCAGTTTTTTGCGCGACGGGCCTTTGGATATGCGCATGGACCCGGCCGTGGGGCTGAGCGCCGCCCAATGGCTGGCCGCGGCCTGCGAGTCGGAGATCGCCCGCGTGCTCAAAGTCTATGGCGAAGAACGCTACGCCCGCCGCCTGGCCAAAGCCATCGTCGCGGCGCGCGCCGAGGCCCCCATTGTGACCACGGGCCGCCTGGCCGGAGTGCTTGCGGCGGCTCACCCTGCCTGGGAGGAAGGCAAACACCCCGCCACCCGGGCGTTCCAGGCCATTCGCATTTATATCAACGGTGAGCTGGATGAGCTGGAGGCCTGCCTGCCCCAGGCCGTGAAGGTGCTGGCGCCGGGTGGCCGCCTGGCCGTGATCAGTTTTCATTCCCTGGAAGACCGCATGGTGAAGCGGTTTTTTCGCGAGCAGGCGCGTGGCGGCGACTTTCCCCGCGGCCTGCCGGTACGGGCCGATGCCTTCAAGCCCCTGGTGCGCCTGGTCGGCAAAGCCCGGCGTCCCGGCGGGGAGGAGCTGGCGCGCAATCCCAGGGCCCGCAGCGCCGTCTTGCGGGTGGTGGAGAAGCTGTAAGGTGGCGGCGGGAGTGATGAAAACAGGCCCTGCGAACCGGTGGCGGGGCGTGCTGATCGCCGCCTTGGTGCTGGGCACTTGCCTGTCCGCGCTGGCGGCCGTGTACAGCGCCTACCAGGGCCGCCAGCTGTTGAATGCCTTGTACGGCCTGCGCAAGGAGCAGCGCGCCATGGACGTGGAGTGGCAGCGTCTGCAACTGGAGCGCAGTACCAGCGAGGCCTATCAAAATATCGAAACCGAGGCCCGCACCACGTTGCGTATGGCGCCGCCGCGGCCTGAGCAAATCGTGATTGTCCGCCCATGAACCGTGCAGCCGATCTACCTGTCTATCCCTGGCGCCGCTGGTGTTTCATGGCCCTGGTGGGCGTGGCTGCGGCTGTGCTCCTGGCGCGGGCGGTCTATCTGCAGGGGTACCACGCCGAGGCCTTGCAACGGGAGGGCAAGTTTCTGGGCAAAGTGGTGGTGCCGGCCCACCGCGGCAATATCGTTGACCGCAACGGTGAGCCTCTGGCCGTTAGCGCGCCCATCCCCAGCGTCGTGGCCGACCCCCGTAAACTGCGCACCGCGCCCGAGACCTGGGGCGAGCTGGCCCGGGCCCTGGGCATGAGCCGGGCGCAACTTGCCGCCCGGCTGCGCAAGGCGCCGGCCGGGGCCGAATTTTGGTATTTGAAGCGTCCGGTGTTGCCCGGGGTGGCGGACGCGGTGCTGGCGGTGGGCGCTCCCGGCGTGCGTCTGGAATACCAAGACCGGCGCTATTACCCCGCCGCCGAGGTTTTCGCCCACACAGTGGGTTACACCAACATCGATGGCCAGGGGCTGGCCGGGCTGGAGCGCATGTTTGAACAACGCCTGCACAGCGAAGCCGGCGAAATGGCGGTGATGCGCGACCGCAAGGGGCGGGTCATCGACATCGTCGGCCAGAACAAGGCCGGCCGCCAGGGGGAGACGCTGATGCTGGCGCTGGACCAGCGGCTGCAATACCTGGCTTACCGCGAGCTGAAAGCGGCGGTGAGGCGGCACCGGGCCAGCGCCGGCGCGCTGGTGATTCTTGATGTGGTCACGGGTGAGATTCTGGCCATGGTCAACCAGCCCAGCTTCAACCCCAACAATCGCGCCACCATGGTGGATAAAAAAGGCCGGCCCGACCACGACAAGCTGCGCAACCGGGCGCTGACCGATGTGTTTGAGCCCGGTTCCACGGTCAAACCGTTTACGGTGGCCGCCGCCCTGGAGGCGGGAGTGGTTCGCCCCGACACGCTGATCGACGCCCGTTCCGGCGTCTACCGGGTGGGTGGCCAGACCGTGCGCGACGGCCGCGACCTGGGGGTGATTGACGTGACCACCGTGTTGCAAAAATCCAGCAATATCGGGGCGGCCAAAATCGCCCGGCAGATGCCCCGCGAGACCCTGTGGCGCTTCTTCCGGGCCGTGGGCTTCGGGGCCGCGCCGGAGAGCGGCTTTCCCGGTGAGGCCGTGGGGCGCATGTCGCACTTCCGCGACTGGTACCCCATTGACCATGCCACCTTTTCCTTTGGCTATGGCGTGGCCGTGTCTGCCCTGCAGCTGGCCCGGGCCTACGCCGTCCTGGGCGCCGGTGGTGTCATCAAGCCCGTGTCTTTTCTGGCGGTGGACCACACTCCCCTGGGCCGGCGGGTGATGAGCCCGCGCACCGCCGCCACCGTGGTGCACATGCTGGAGTCTGTGGTCGCCGAGGGTGGCACGGCGGTGCGTGCCGCCGTGCCCGGCTACCGGGTGGCGGGAAAAACCGGCACCGTACGCCAGGTGGAGCACGGTGTTTATGCCGAAGACAAATACTGGGCCCTGTTCGCCGGCCTGGTTCCTGCCAGCCAGCCGCGCCTGGCCACGGTGGTGGTCATTGACAACCCCCGCAGTGACGACTACTACGGTGGCTTGGTGGCGGCGCCGGTGTTCGCCAGGGTGATGGAGGGGGCGTTGCGCATCCTGGACATCCCCCCCGACAACCTGTCCACCCTGGCAGGTCGGCGCGTGGCCGGAAGGGGGCTTTGATGATGGCCGCATCGTACCGGGCCGCCCGCTGGACCCTGCGGCCCCTGCTGGCCGGTGTGGCCCTGCCCCCGCCGCAGGCCGATGTGCCCGTCGCCGGCCTGTCGCTGGACAGCCGCCGGGTGCAGGCCGGTGATTTGTTTTTTGCCTGCCTTGGCCGCGCCGCCCGGGGGCACGACTTCATTCCCGCCGCCCTGGCCCGGGGCGCCGCCGCCGTGTGTTACGACGCGGCCTGCCCGGTCTCGTCGGACAGCCCCGTGCCCCTGGTGCCGGTGGTGGATCTCGGCCGCCGGGTCGGTGCCCTTGCCGCGCGGTTTTACGGCCAGCCCTCCCGCGAGCTGAACGTGATCGGCATCACCGGCACCAACGGCAAAACCTCCTGCAGTCACTTCCTCGCCCAGGTCCTGGACGAGCCCGGGGCGCGCTGCGCCGTGGTGGGCACCTTGGGCAGCGGCACGCTGGAGCGCTTGCACAGCAGCCGTCACACCACCCCCGATCCGATCTCTCTCCAGGCCCGGCTGGCGGAATTGCGCGCCCAGGGGGTGCAGCGCCTGGCCATGGAAGTCTCCAGCCACGCGCTGGATCAGGGGCGGGTGGAGGGGGTGGCCTTTCGCGGGGCCGTATTCACTAACCTGTCCCGCGACCACCTGGACTATCATGGCGACATGGCGGCCTATGCCTTGGCCAAACAACGCCTGTTCAATCTTCCTGCCCTGCGCTACGCCGTGGTGAATGGCGATGACCGCTACGGCCGCACTATCCTCGCCACCGAGCGGCCGGGGGTGGCGGCGGTCAGTTACGGTTTGGGTCCGGCCGTGGCCGCTACCGTTCCCCATTTGCGGGGCCAGGTGCAAAAATACGCACCGCACGGTTTCGAACTGCAAGTGGAAGGGCCCTGGGGAGAGGGGCGGGTGACCGTGCCCCTGCTGGGCCGCTTCAACGCCGCCAACGTCCTGGCTGTTATCGCCACCGCGCTGGCTGAAGGTTGGACGCTTTCCACCATCCTGGAGCGGGTGGCCCGGCTGCGCCCCGTGCCGGGGCGCATGGAGGTGATCGCCGCCGCCGGCCGGCCGCTGGTGGTGGTGGACTATGCCCACACCCCCGATGCCCTGGAGCAGGCCCTGAGCAGTCTCCGGCCCCACGTGTCCGGCCGCCTGTGGTGCGTGTTCGGCTGCGGCGGCGAGCGGGACCGGGGCAAGCGGCCGCTGATGGGCGGCATTGCCGCGCGCCTGGCGGACCGCGTCATTGTTACCGACGACAATCCCCGCAGCGAAGATCCCGCCGCCATCGCGGCGGACATCCTGGCCGGCATGGCGCCGCGCGCAGTGCCGGTGATCCACGCCCGCGACGCCGCCATCCGCGAGGCCATCGGCCGGGCGGGGGCCGGGGACGCCGTCCTCATCGCCGGCAAGGGTCACGAGCGTGAACAAGTGCTTGCCACGGGCGCCACGGCCTTTTGTGACCGCACCTGGGCGGCGCGCTGCCTGACGGAGGGGTGCAGATGATCGCCTGGACCCTGGCCGAGGTGGCCGCTGCCGTGGGTGGGACGCGTCATGGCGCCGATGCCGCCTTTACCGGCGTCAGCACCGACACCCGCACCCTGGCGCCGGGCCAGCTCTACGTGGCCCTCAAGGGGCCCAACTTCGACGGCCACGCGTTTCTCACCCGGGCGCGGGAATGCGGCGCCGCCGCGGCCCTGCAAAGCGCTGCCCCGGTGGCCGGCCTGCCCTGCGTGCAGGTGGCTGACACCCGCGCCGCCCTGGGTGCCCTGGCCGCCGCCTGGCGGGCCCGTTTTGTCCTGCCCGTGGTGGGGGTGACCGGCAGCAACGGCAAAACCACGGTCAAGGAGATGCTGGCGGCCATGTTTGCCGCCGCCGGGCCGGCCCTGGCCACTGCCGGCAATCTGAACAATGACATCGGTGTGCCCCTGACCTTGTTTGGTCTTGGTGGGGAACACCGTTATGCGGTGATCGAAATGGGCGCCAATCACCCCGGTGAAATCGCCGCTCTGGCGGGCCTGGCGCGGCCCACGGCCGCCGTGGTCACCAATGCCGCGCCGGCCCACCTGGAAGGTTTCGGCACGCTGGAAGGGGTGGCCCGGGCCAAGGGCGAGTTGTTCAGCGCCCTGCCCGGGGATGGCCTGGCGGTGTACAACCTGGACGATGAGTTCGCGCCCCTGTGGCGAGAGCTGATCGGAAACCGGCGGGCGGTGTCTTTTTCCGTCCACGGCCAGGGGGATGTGCACGCCATGCCGGCTTCTTTGCGCATCGAGTTCGAGCCCGAGACCCGCATGGCTTTCGAACTCATGACCCCCCGGGGCCGTTACACCCTGCGCACGACCCTGCTCGGCGCCCACAACGTGAGCAACGCGGTGGCCGCCGCCGCCGTGGCGCTGGGGGTGGGGCTGGACGTGGAGCACGTGTACAAGGGCCTGCTCGCCCTCAGGCCCCTGCCGGGACGCATGTTTCCCATCACCTTGCGCCGCGGCGTCACCGTCGTGGATGACACCTACAACGCCAATCCCGCTTCCCTGGACGCCGCCCTCAGGGTGCTCAGGGAAATGCCCGGCCGCCGCATCCTGGTGCTGGGTGATATGGGCGAGTTGGGGGATGCCGCGGCGGACTGGCACGCCACGGCGGGCGACCGGGCGCGCCTGCTGGATGTGGACGAGGTGTACACCGTGGGGGCTTTCAGCCGCCTGGCCGGCGAGCGCTTTGGCCCGGGCGGCGTCCATTTTCCCCACAAAGACGCGCTGCTGGCGGCCTTGCGGGAGCGGCTCGACGGTGCCGGTCATCTGCCCCTGTCCATCCTGGTGAAGGGCTCGCGCCGGGCCGGGATGGAACAGATCGTTGCGGCGTTGACGCCGGCAGAGGAGCCCTAGCGCCATGTTGCTCTACCTCACCGAGTGGCTCGCCCGTTTTCACAGCGGCTTCAACGTATTTCAGTACCTGACCCTGCGGGCCATTCTGGGCGTGCTCACCGCACTGGTGTTTTGCTTCGTCTTCGGGCCCGGCATGATCCGCCGTCTCACCCGCTTCAACATGGGCCAGCCCATCCGCGATCTGGGCCCGGAAAGCCACCAGCAAAAAGCCGGCACCCCCACCATGGGCGGGGCCTTGATCCTGGTGGCCATTGCCGTGGCCACCTTGCTGTGGGCGGATTTGTCCAACCGCTACGTGTGGATCGTGCTCATCGTCACCTTGCTGTTCGGCGCTGTGGGCTGGGTGGACGATTACCGCAAGCTGGCCCTGAAAGACTCAAGAGGCCTCACCGCCCGGGAAAAATACCTGTGGCAGTCCCTCATCGGCCTGGCCGCCGCCCTGGTGCTGTATTTCACCGCCGAGACGGCGGTGGAGACCCGGCTCATTCTGCCTTTCGTGAAAGACGTGGCGGTGGAACTGGGGCTGGTGGGATTTGTGCTGCTCAGCTACCTGATGATCGTGGGTTTCAGCAACGCGGTGAACCTCACCGACGGCCTGGACGGGCTGGCCATCATGCCCACGGTGCTGGTGGCCGGGGCCCTGGGGATTTTCGCCTACGCCACCGGCAATGTGAAATTCGCCGGCTATCTCGGCATCCCCTACGTGCCGGGGGCGGGGGAAGTGGTGGTGCTCTGCGGCGCCCTGGTGGGAGCGGGCCTGGGTTTTCTGTGGTTCAACGCCTACCCGGCCCAGGTGTTCATGGGCGACATTGGCGCCCTGGCGCTGGGGGCGGCCCTGGGCACGCTGGCCATTGTGGTGCGCCAGGAAATCGTGCTGCTGATCATGGGCGGGGTGTTCGTGATGGAGACCTTGTCGGTGATGCTGCAGGTGGCCTCGTTCAAGCTTACGGGCAAGCGCATCTTCCGCATGGCGCCCTTGCATCATCACTTTGAATTGCAGGGCTGGCCGGAGCCGCGGGTCATCGTGCGTTTTTGGATCATTACCGTGATTTTGGTCTTGGTGGGGCTGGCCAGCCTCAAAATCCGGTAGGGCAGATGGTGACCACGGCAGCGCAACAGGCACCCCGCATCATGGCAGAACCGTCCATAGCCAATCTCATCGTCGGTCTGGGCCGGACGGGCCTGGCCTGCGCGGAACACTTTGCCCGCCGCGGCGAGCCCTTCGCGGTGATCGACAGCCGCCCCCAGCCGCCGGCCCTGGCGGCGTTCAGGGCGGCTTTTCCCGCCGCGCCTCTGTTCCTCGGCGGCTTCGACCCCATGGTGTTCTGGCGCGCCCGGCGCCTGATTTTAAGCCCCGGCGTGTCGGCGGAAGAGAGCGTCGTCAAGGCGGCCCGCCAGCGGGGGGTGGAGATCGTGGGCGACATCGAGCTGTTCGCCCGCGTGGCCCGGGCGCCCGTCGCGGCCATCACCGGCTCCAACGGCAAGAGTACAGTCACCGCCTTGCTGGGGGAGATGGCGCGGACCGCCGGCCGGGATGTGCGCGTGGGGGGCAATATTGGCACCCCCGCCTTGTCCCTGCTGCAGGAGCGGGAGCCGGATCTCTATGTGCTGGAGCTGTCCAGTTTTCAGCTGGAGACCACCGCTTCCCTCGATGCCGCCACGGCGGCGGTGCTCAACATCAGCCCCGACCACTTGGACCGCTACCCCGACGTGGCGGCCTATAGTGCCGCCAAGGCCCGCATTTATCGCGGTGGCGGCGTGATGGTCATCAATGCCGATGACCCTGCCGTGCGCGCCCTGGCCACGCCCTGGCGCCGTACCCTCACGTTCACCTTGGGCGCGCCGGCAGCGGGGGCCTTTGGCCTGCGCCAGTGCCACGGTCGCCCTTGGCTGGCCCAGGGGGAGCGGCTGCTCATGGCGGCGGCAGAGCTGCGCATCAAGGGGCGCCACAACACGGCCAACGCCCTGGCCGCCCTGGCTTTGGGCACGGCGCTGCAACTGCCTCTGGAGGCCATGCTGGAGGCGCTCAGGTGTTTTTGCGGCCTGCCCCACCGCAGCCAGTGGGTGGCGGAGCGGGACGGGGTGCAGTGGTTCGACGATTCCAAGGCCACCAATGTGGGCGCTGCCCTGGCGGCGCTGGCCGGCCTGCCCGGTCCCATCGTGCTCATCGCCGGCGGTCTGGGCAAGGGGCAGGACTTTACGCCGCTCAAAGAGGCGGTGCGGGAAAAGGCCCGGGCCGTGATTCTGCTGGGCCGCGATGCCCGGCGCGTGGAAGCGGCGCTGGCCGGGGTGGTTCCCGTGGTGCGGGTCCAGGACATGGACGGCGCCGTGGCCGCCGCGGCCCGGCAGGCGCAGCCCGGTGATACGGTGTTGCTGTCGCCCGCCTGTGCCAGCTTCGACATGTTTGATGGCTTCGAGGCCCGCGGCCGGGCCTTCGCCGCGGCGGTGATCAGGCGGCTGCAATGTTAAACGCCGTCTTGACATCCCGCGCCGTCCCGCCCCGCTCCCGCCCCGGCTCGGAGGCCTGGGTGGATCCCTGGGTGAGCGGTCTGGTGCTGGCCCTGTTGTTGCTGGGTCTGGTGATGCTGGCCTCGGCCTCCATGGCCCTGATGGCGGCGGAAGGGCACGGCCCGTTTCATCTGTTTCTGCGCCAGCTTTTGTTTGCCTTGCTGGCGGTGGTGGTGGCGGTGGCGGTGGTGCACTGCCCCTTGCGGCTGTGGTCGCGTCTCGGCGTGGTATTGCTGCTGCTGGCCATGGCCTTGCTGGTGCTGGTGCTGGTGGTGGGGGAACTGACCAAGGGCAGTACCCGCTGGTTGTCCCTGGGCCTGTTTAACTTTCAGCCCTCGGAACTGGCGAAACTGCTGCTCATTGTCTACCTGGCCGGCTACCTGGTGCGCCACGGCCAGGCGGTCAGGGAGACGGCGGCGGGCTTTCTCAAGCCCATGCTCGTGGTGGGTGTGGTGGGCCTGCTGTTGGTGTTGGAGCCCGATTACGGCGCCTTTGCCGTGATCACCGCGACGGCCCTGGGATTGCTGTTTCTGGGGGGGGTGCACCTGGTGCCCTTTGGCGGGACGCTGGCCGGCGCCGGTGCCATTTTCGCCGGGCTGGTTATGGCCAACCCGGAGCGGCTCAGCCGCGTGCTGGCCTTTCTTGATCCCCGGGCCGATGCGGCAGGGGACGGTTATCAGCTCATCCAGTCCGAAGTGGCCTTCGGTCGGGGCGAACTCCTGGGAGCGGGCCTGGGCGAGTCGGTGCAGAAAATGCTCTACCTGCCCGAGGCGGAGACGGATTTTCTTTTCGCCGTGCTGGGAGAGGAACTGGGCCTTCTGGGCACTGCCACGGTCATCGTGCTCTATGCCCTCCTGGTGTGGCGCATGGGTATGATCGCCCGCCGGGCGGAGCAGGCCGGGCAGCACTTCGGCGCCTTCCTGGCCTATGGTGTCGGCATCTGGCTGGGTCTGCAGGCCTTTGTCAACATGGGGGTGAACATGGGCCTGTTGCCCACCAAGGGTATTACCTTGCCGCTGATGAGCTACGGCGGTTCCAGTTTGCTCATTACCCTCATCGCCGTGGCGTTGGTGCTCAGGGTGGACCGGGAAACCCGCTTTCCCGCCTTGCGGGGGGGCGTATGACCACGGTGCTGATCATGGCGGGGGGCACCGGCGGGCACGTGTTTCCCGCCCTGGCGGTGGCCGAGGCCCTGCGGGCACGGGGCGCCGAGGTGCGCTGGCTGGGCACCCGGCGGGGCCTGGAGGCGGAGCTGGTGCCCAAAGCGGGTTTTCCCCTGGACTGGATCAGTATCGGCGGCCTGCGGGGCAAGGGTCTCGCCGCGTGGGCCGCGGCGCCTGTCAAGCTCGCCGTGGCCGTGGCGCAGGTGACCCGGGTGATATTTCAGCGGCGACCGGCAGTGGTGTTGGGCATGGGCGGTTTTGTCACCGGTCCCGGCGGCCTGGCCGCGAAGCTGTGGTGCAAGCCCCTGCTCATTCACGAGCAGAACGCCGTCGCCGGTTTGACCAACCGCCTCCTGGCGCCGCTGGCCCGGCGGGTGTTCGAGGCTTTCCCCGGCACCTTCCCACACCGCCGCCACGCCGTGGTGACGGGTAATCCGGTGCGCACGGCCATCGCCAGCCTGCCGCCCCCGGCGCAGCGTTTCGCCGACCGCGCCGGAGCGGTGCGCGTGTTGGTGCTGGGTGGCAGTCAGGGGGCGGGGGCGCTCAACGCCTTGGTGCCACAGGCCCTGGCGGGGCTGAGCCGGCGGCCAGAGGTGTGGCACCAGAGCGGCAAACGCCATCTGGAGGACACCCGCGCGGCCTATGAGGCCGCCGGGGTGGCGGCGCGCATCGAGCCCTTCATCGAGGACATGGCCGCGGCCTACGGCTGGGCCGATCTGGTGATCTGCCGCGCCGGGGCCCTCACGGTGAGTGAACTGGCGGCGGCGGGGCTGGGTGCCGTCCTGGTGCCCTATCCCTTTGCGGTGGATGACCACCAGAGCCGCAATGCTGACCACCTCGCCGCGGCCGGGGCCGCCGTGGTCGTCCCCCAGGCGGATCTGAGTGCCGTGGGTTTGCGCGAAATTTTAAGCGGCTGGGGCGCGGACCGCAGCCGGTTGCTGGCGATGGCCGGGGCCGCCCGGCGCCTGGCACGGGTCGATGCGGCCGAACAGGTGGCGAAGCAGTGCCTGGAGGTGGCCCGTGGTGCCTGAGGTCATTCACGCCCCCACGGCCGGCCGCCGCATGGGCCGCATCCGCCGGGTACATTTCGTCGGCATCGGCGGGGTGGGCATGGGCGGCATCGCCGAAGTGCTGCACAACCTGGGTTATCGGGTGAGCGGTTCTGATTTGCGCGACAATGCCCTGACCCGGCGCCTGGCCGGCCTGGGCATCGCCGTGACGTTGGGGCATGTGGCGCGCAACGTGGCCGAGGCCGACGTGGTGGTGATCTCCAGCGCCGTGAGTGCGGACAACCCGGAAGTGGCCGCCGCCCACCAGCGCCGCGTGCCCGTGGTGCGGCGGGCGGAGATGCTGGCCGAACTGATGCGCTTCCGCTACGGCATTGCCGTGGCCGGGACCCACGGCAAAACCACCACCACCAGCCTCATCGCCAGCCTCTTGGCCGAGGGCGGGCTGGACCCCACCTTCGTCATCGGTGGCCGCCTCAACAGCGCCGGCGCCAACGCCCGCCTGGGGGCGGGGGATTATCTGGTGGCGGAGGCCGACGAGAGCGATGCGTCGTTTCTGCACCTCTCGCCCATGTTGGCGGTGGTGACCAACATCGACGCCGATCATCTGGAGACCTACGGCGGCGATTTTGCCCGCCTGCAACAAACCTTCGTGGAATTTCTCTACCGCCTGCCTTTCTACGGCCTGGCGGTGATGTGTGGCGACGATCCCGTCATCCAGACCCTGCTGGAAGCCGTGCCCCGGCCGGTATTGACCTACGGCCTGGGGGAAGGGGTGGACGTGCGGGCCGTGGATTTGCGGCAACAGGGCGCCACCGCCAGCTTCACCGTGCAGCGCAAGGGGCGCCCGCTCCTGCCGCTGACGGTCAACCTGCCCGGCCGCCACAATGTGCAAAACGCCCTGGCGGCGGTGGCCGTGGCCCAGGAGCTGGGGGTGGCCGATGCGGCCGTCAGCAGCGGCCTGACCCGGTTCCAGGGCATCGGCCGGCGCTTTCAGTTGAACGGCGAGCACCAGACCCGCGCGGGCCGGGTGCTGTTGGTGGACGACTACGGCCACCATCCCCGGGAAATCGCTGCCACCTTCCGGGCCTTACGCGGCGGCTGGCCGGAGCGGCGGCTGGTGGTGGCTTTTCAGCCTCATCGCTACAGCCGCACCCGTGATCTGTTTGAGGACTTTGCCAGAGTGCTGTCGGAGGCGGATGTCCTGGTGCTGCTGGAGGTGTATCCCGCCGGTGAGGCGCCTTTGCCCGGCGCCGACGGCCGTGCCCTGGCGCGGGCCATCCGTGCCCGCGCTCAGCTCGATCCCGTGTTCGTGGAGACCCTGGCGGAACTGCCCCAGGTGCTGGGCGGTGTGCTGCAAGACGGCGATGTGCTGCTCACCCTGGGGGCGGGAGATATCGGAGCCGCTGCGGCCAAGTTGCCGGAGCAGCTCCGGGAGAGTGCGCTGTGATGGCCGCGCCGCACATGGCCCTGCGCGGCCGCCTGCTGCGGGACGAGCCCCTGGCCGGCCACACCACCTGGCGGGTGGGCGGCCCCGCGCGGCAGTACTACGAGCCGGCGGATCTGGATGATTTGGCGCTGTTTTTGCGCGCTCTGCCGGCGGACGAGCCGCTCTTGTGGCTGGGTCTGGGCAGTAATCTGCTGGTGCGGGACGGTGGTTTTCCCGGCACCGTCATCGCCACCGCCGGGGCCCTGGCCGGGCTCAGTTTGCTGGACGGGCGCAGCGTGCGTGCCGAAGCGGGTGTGGCCTGCAACAAAGTGGCCCGCTTTGCCGCCCGCCACGGTCTGGTGGGGGCGGAATTTTTAGCCGGCATTCCCGGCGCTGTGGGTGGTGCCCTGGCCATGAACGCCGGGGCCTTTGGCGGCGAGACCTGGTCCATCGTGCAGGCGGTGGAGACGCTGGACCGCCACGGCCGGCGCCGCACGCGCACGCCGGCGGATTTCACCGTCGGTTACCGTTCGGTGGCGGGCCCGGCGGAAGAGTGGTTTGCGGCGGCCCGCTTCCGCTTCAGCCCCGGCGATGGCGTGGCCAGTTTGGAACGGGTGAAGGCCCTGCTGGCCCGCCGCAATGCCAGCCAGCCGGTGGGCCTGCCCTCCTGCGGCTCGGTGTTTCGCAATCCGCCGGGGGATCACGCCGCCCGCCTGATCGAGGCCTGCGGCCTGAAAGGCCATTGCGTCGGCGGGGCCTGCGTGGCGGATAAGCACGCCAATTTCATCATCAATACCGGCGCCGCCACGGCGGCGGACATCGAAGACCTGATCGAGTACGTGGCCGCCACCGTTGCCGCCCGGGAAGGCGTCGCGCTGCAGCGGGAAGTGGTGATCACGGGTGCGCGGCAAGGGGCGGGCGATGGCTGCTGATCCCACCGTTTTCGGCAAAGTTGCCGTGCTCCTGGGCGGGCGCTCGGCGGAGCGCGAAGTGTCGCTGAAAAGCGGCGCGGCTGTGCTGGCCGCCCTGCGCACGCGAGGTGTGGATGCCCACGGCATCGACGCCGGTGCGGATCTGGTGCCGCAGTTGCTGGCGGGCCGCTTCGACCGGGCCTTCATCGTGCTGCACGGCCGCGGCGGCGAGGATGGCACGGTGCAGGGGGCGCTGGAGACCCTGGGTCTGCCCTACACCGGCAGCGGCGTGCTGGGCTCCGCGCTGGCCATGGACAAGCTGCGCTGCAAACAAATCTGGTTGGCGGGAGGTTTGCCCACGCCGCCGTGGCGGGTGCTGGGCGAGGGCTTTGACGCCGCGGCGGTGGCGGGGGAGCTGGGGCTGCCCATGGCGGTGAAGCCGGCGTTGGAGGGCTCCAGCCTGGGCACCACCAAAGTGACGCGCACTGAGCAGCTGCTGCCCGCCTACGTGGCCGCGACGCGCTTCGCCAGTCCGGTGATGGCCGAACCCTGGATTGAGGGGGAGGAATACACCGCGGCGGTGCTGGGGCGCGAGGTGCTGCCCCTGATCCGCCTGGAACCGGCGGCGCCTTTTTACGACTACGCGGCCAAGTATGAACGCAATGACACCCGCTATCACTGCCCCGCCGGTCTGCCGCCGATGCAGGAACGAGAATTCGCGGCCTTGTGTCTGGCGGCCTTCGACGCCGTGGCGGCCTCCGGCTGGGGCCGGGTGGATTTTATGGTGGACGGTGCGGGCCGGCCCTGGCTGCTGGAAGTGAACACCGTGCCCGGCATGACGGATCACAGCCTGGTGCCCATGGCGGCCCAGGCGAGGGGGATGGATTTCCCCGAGTTGGTGTGGCGCATTCTGGAGACGAGTGTGTAGCCGTGGCGG
>DRLM01000030.1 GCA_011375345.1 Gammaproteobacteria bacterium | reverse complement strand
GCGGTCGCGCAGGGGCGCGGGCCAGTGCCACCAGGCCTGGTGACCCTGCTCTTCCCGTATGGCGCAATAGAGAGCGTAATCGTCCAGCCAGCTTTTGTGTTCGGCGCAAAAGGCCTCAAAGTCGTAACGGGCGGCGGTGTCAGCCCGCGCCTGGAACGCCTGCCAGGCCGCCGCCAGCGACATTCCGGATGGCGCGCCGTCCAGCCAGCCTTCCTCATGCAGCGCGTCCCGGTCAATGAAACCGGGATTCCCGGCATGCACCGAAAGACACTGGTAGGGCGAGCCGTCATCGTGGGTGGGACCCAGGGGCAGGGTTTGCCACACGCTCTGACCCGCCCCGGCCAGGAAATCCACAAAGCGCCGCGCCGGCGCGCCCAGCCCCCCCACGGGGCCCTCTCCCGGCAGAGAGCTGATGTGCAGCAGGATACCCGCCCGCCGCCGGGCGAAACAGGCTGGCGCTGTCACTGGACCTCGCTTTGACCGTGACGCATGGTGCCACCGGCGGCGGGCGCGCCGCCGCCGCGGCTGAGGGCGCGGGAGAGGTGATCCGGAGGCTCGGCGCCACACAGGTGATAGAGATTGGCCAGGTGCAGACGGTAGAGCCGTTCGAAGTCGCTGACGGTGGCGGCGGGATTGTAGTCACCAAACCACCAGAACCAGTCGGAGCCTTCGCAGGCGGCGAGCTGAGCCAGCGCCGCCTGGTAGGCTTCGCCGCTGAGCCGGCCGGATTCCACCGCCCGGTCGAACACGCGTTTGGCCTCCCCCAGCACATCCCAGGCGCGGTTTTTGTCCGGGTCGCCGATCCAGGTGGAAAAGCTGCCGTACACCCAGCTGCCGGATACTATTTTCTGCAAGGTGGTGGTGGGCATGCCGGCATCCAGGCAGGCGGAAAACGTGGTGAGTTCAAGCTGCGGGTGGTCAGCCAGGCGCTGGTACAAGGCACTGAGAAAGTAGTAGCCGTTGTTGGGGTAGTACTCCCAGGCGTTTTCACCGTCGAGAATAATGGGCACCACGGTGTTGCGGTTGTCTTCCCGCACGCTGGCGATCATCTCCAGATTGTGGACCAGATTGCTGACGGCATCGTCACCGTGCCAGTCGGCATAGGTGAAGCCGATCAGGTCCGACAACTCATCGTCACGAAAAAAACAGGCCACGCCATCGTCGCTGCCGAAACGGTAGGGCTGGAACAACCAGAATTCCCTGGCCTGGGTGGTGTCGCGGCCGGCGTGATACAGGCTGTTGTGCAACACCGCCTGACCGCTGGCGGCCCACTCCAGGCCATAGTCTTTCAGCAAAGCCAAGGTGGCGGCGCTCACCCCGCCTTCCGAAGGCCAGCAACCGCGGGGACGGAAACCGAAATGGCGCTCGAAGGTTTTCAGTCCTTGTTCAATGTGCCAGCGGGCCCGCCGCTCGCCGCCGGGATAGGCGTCGAGCAGGGGAAGTTCGGCATCGGGCATGGCCTCCCGGGCACATTTCAGATCCAACAACAGGGGTATCATGGGGTGGGCCATGGGACTCATAGACAGCTCCACCTGCCCGCGCTCGGCCAGGGCCCGGTAGCGCCCCACCAGGCCGCCCAACAATTCGCTGATTACGCCCAGCAACTCCAGGCGGTCGTGCACCGTGTAGTTGCTGCCCTTGTCCAGCAGGCGTTTGATACGGGCGTCCCTCTGGCGGACAGTTTCACCCAGCCAGGCAAGGTGATACCAGGTGAGCAGGTCACCCAAAAACTGCTCGCCCAGATAGATGAGGGCTTCGGGCTCTTCCTCCACCCAGCGCGCCACCTTCACCAGCCGTCTGAACTGGGGCACGGGCGAGACCTGACGCGCCTCATTGAGGCGCAGGCAGGCGCTGACGAGGTTGAGCTGTTGTTCCGCTCGCACGGGCAGGGCCGCTTCGCCCAGGGCGGCCAGCAGCGGATCACGCAAGGCAATGCCATCATTCAAAAAGCCGTTGATCTGGGCGGCGTAATCGGCCAGCTGGTCCAGCAGCACGGGGGCAAAATTCACCACCGCCCGGGCACCGGGCACGGCTTCCAGATGCGCCGCCATGTCCACATAGTCTTTTGTCGCGTGCAGGTAAACCCAGGGCAGCTGGTATTCGCCGCTGAGCAGGTTACGATAATCCGGCTGGTGCATATGCCAGCACAACACTACTTTCATACGCGACTTATCGGACATAGTGCCTCCGCTCTCCGAGCATTTCCGGAATCACCAACACCACCCCTTCGGGACTGACGTAAAAACGTTCTTCGTCCACTTTGCGGTCTTCGCCGATCACCGTGCCGTCGGGAATGCGGCAGTGTTTGTCAATCACGACTTTGCGCAAACGGCAGTTTTCGCCGATCTCCGCATCGGGCAGCACCACACAGTCTTCCAGCCGCGAAGCGGCGTTGACGCGGACGTTGGAAAACAACAGGGAGTGACGCACTTCGGCACCGGAAATTATGCAGCCGCCCGAGACCATGGAATCCACCGCCATACCCCGCTTGCCGTCATCGTCGAACACGAACTTGGCCGGCGGCAGCTGCGCCTGGTAGGTCCAGATGGGCCAGTCGTTCTGATAAAGGTTCAACGGCGGCGTAACCCCGATCAGCTCCATATTGGCCGCCCAGAACGCATCCACCGTACCGACATCGCGCCAATAGGCCTGCCCGCCGGACTCCTCCCGGAAGGGATAGGCCATGACCCGGTACTTTTCAATCACGGAAGGAATGATGTCCTTGCCGAAGTCGTGAGTGGAGCCGGGCAGGTCCGAGTCGCGAATCAGCTGTTCGTACAAAAAGCCGGTGTTGAAAATATAAATGCCCATGGAGGCCAGGGCCGCATCCGTGCGGCCGGGAATGGGTTTGGGCTGCGCCGGTTTTTCGGTGAAATCCGTCACCTGCCAATTCCCGTCCACGCTCAACACACCAAAGGCGCGCGCCCGCTCCACCGGCACTTCCAGCACACCGATGGTAAGATCGGCCTGCTTGTCCACGTGATAGGCCAGCATGGGGCCGTAATCCATCTTGTAGATATGATCGCCCGCGAGAATCAGCACGTAATCCGGCTCGTGGTTTCTGATAATGTCCAGGTTCTGAAACACAGCATCGGCCGTGCCCGTGTACCACGAGGCCGTCACCCGCTGCTGCGCCGGCACCAGTTCGACGAACTCGCCCAGTTCCGCCCGCAGAAAACTCCAGCCCTGCTGAATATGGCGAATGAGTGAATGGGCCTTGTACTGGGTCAACACCGCAACCTGGCGGATGCCGGAATTGACACAATTGGACAATGGAAAGTCAATGATGCGGAATTTGCCACCGAAGGGCACCGCCGGCTTGGCGCGCCACAAGGTGAGGTGTTTCAGTCGGGAGCCCCGCCCCCCGGCGAGAATCAGGGCCAAGGTGTTTTGTGTAAGACGGCTAACAAAACGCTCAGGTCTCTTATGCATTACACCCACTCTCTTCCCAGCTGTTCCCTCTGCCCCCACCCCGTTCGGAAGGCGCTTGGACCTTATGCTAACATTGATCGCGGTCTTTTCCCTGATAAATGTAATGTCTGATACGACACCATTCCTCCCCCTTCAATCCAAAGTGTCTGGTTCATGAATACAAGTATAGGCAAGCCTGTTCCCGCTGAATTGATTCTCATCGCCGAAGCACGGCACCACGACCCCTTCCAGGTGCTGGGCAAACATCGCGTTGAAAACGGCGAGCAGGTCACCGCCTACCTGCCCACCGCCGGCGAGGTGGTCATCGCCGACGGTGAACACCCCATGAGGCGCCTGGGCGAGACCGACTTTTTCCGCTGGCAGGGCCCGGCGGGGGTGGTGCCGGAACGCTACCGGTTGCGCTGGCAGGACAGCGCCGGTCACCCCCACTGTGCCTTCGATCCCTATTGTTTCCCGCCGCAGATCCCCGACTTCGACCTGCATCTGTTCGGCGAAGGCCGCCACTGGCACGCCTACCGTTTCCTGGGCGCCCACCCTGTCACCGTGGACGGCATCAAAGGCGTGCGCTTTGCCACCTGGGCACCCAACGCGGCGCGGGTCAGCGTGGTGGGTGATTTCAATGACTGGGACGGCCGCCGTCATCCCATGCGCGTACGCGGCGGCAGCGGCATCTGGGAGTTGTTCATCCCCGGTCTGAGTCCCGGTTCCCTGTACAAATTCGAGCTGCGCCACCGGGACAGCGGCCGGGTGTTCATCAAGGCTGACCCTTACGCCCAGCAATTCGAGGTGCGTCCCAGCACCGCCTCGGTGGTGCGCGCCGAAAACACCCACGAATGGCACGATGAAAACTGGCTGCAACAGCGCCAAAACAGCGACTGGCGCCACGCGGCCATGTCCATTTACGAAGTCCACCTGGGGTCGTGGCAACGGGACGAGCACGGCCGCTTTCTCAACTACCGGGAACTGGCGCGCCGCCTGGTGGACTACGTCAAACCCCTGGGGTTTACCCACATCGAACTCCTGCCCGTCACCGAACACCCCCTGGATGCCTCCTGGGGCTATCAGACCATCGGCAACTATGCCGCCACCAGCCGCTTCGGCACACCGGACGATTTCCGCTGGTTCGTCGATCATTGTCACCAAAACGGCATCGGCGTGCTGCTGGACTGGGTGCCTGGCCACTTCCCCAAAGACCCCCACGGCCTGGCCCGCTTTGACGGCAGTGCCCTGTACGAACACGAAGACCCCCGCCGCGGCGAGCACCGGGACTGGGGCACCTTGATTTTCAACTACGGCCGCAACGAGGTGCGCAATTATCTGCTCTCCAGCGCCGTCTTCTGGCTGGAGGACATGCACCTGGACGGCCTCAGGGTGGACGCTGTCGCCTCCATGCTGTACCTGGACTACTCCCGTGAAGAGGGCGACTGGCTGCCCAATCAATACGGGGGCAACGAAAACCTCGACGCCATCGCCTTTCTGCGCCAGCTCAATGAAGTCACCCACAGCCACTGTCCCGGCACCGTGGTCATCGCCGAGGAATCCACCTCCTGGCCCATGGTGTCGCGTCCCACCTATCTGGGGGGCCTGGGCTTTAGCATGAAATGGAACATGGGCTGGATGCACGACACCCTGGAATACATGAAAAAAGACCCCGTGCACCGCCACTACCACCACGATCTGCTCACTTTCGGCATGCTCTACGGCTTCAGCGAAAACTTCGTGCTGCCCTTTTCCCACGATGAAGTGGTGCACGGCAAAGGCTCGCTGCTGGGCCGCATGCCTGGCGATGAGTGGCAACGCTTCGCCAACCTCCGCCTCTTGTACACCTATATGTACACTTATCCGGGCAAGAAGCTGCTGTTCATGGGCTGCGAGTTCGGTCAGGTGCCGGAATGGAACTTCAACACCGAGTTGGAGTGGTTTGTGTTGCAATACCCGTTCCACGCCGGGGTGAAAAACCTGGTGGGGGATCTCAACCGGATCTATCGCGAAGAACCGGCCCTGCACGCCCACGACTTCGAGCCGGAAGGGTTTGACTGGATCGACTGCCACGACGCCACCCAATCCGTCATCAGCTATTTGCGCCGGGCGGGGGACAGTATCGCCGCTGTGGTGCTCAACTTCACGCCCATTCCGCGACCCAATTACCGGCTGGGTGTCCCCCGGCCGGGGGAATACCGCGAACTGGTCAACTCCGACTCGGCGTTCTACGGCGGCAGCAATATGGGCAACGGCGGTTCCGCCTATGCCGAAGCCATACCGTGGATGGGGCAACCCTACTCCGTCAACATCACCGTCCCGCCTTTGGGCGGCATCGTGTTGAAACCCCATTATTAACCCGGCAATCAAACAGGTCGTCCTGACCTGTTTGATTGCCGCACGCGAAATACGGGCGCCATTGTGCGAAATGGCTGGTATTTCGCGGGCTCGCATTGACTTGCGCCAATGGCGGC
>DRLM01000029.1 GCA_011375345.1 Gammaproteobacteria bacterium | reverse complement strand
CCCGCGCCTCGGGCCGCTCCTCTGTGGCCACCACCGGCGGCCTGGCGGCCCGCAACTCCACCATCAAGGACGATGTGAACATCAAGATCAAATCCAAAAACCGCCGCGCCACCACCGTCGCCCGCGGCACCAACTCCAGCGCCAATACCGGCGGCGTGGTGCTCAAGTAAGGGGGTCCAAACGATGTGGCCGGGGATCACTACCCCGGCCTTCGTCGTTGTTGTTCCCTGCCACGGGCGCCACCCGCTGCGGAACCGCGCGCCCGATGGTGTGAGAGGACGGCGCGGCTGAGCCCGCCTTCTGCCCGATTGTCACGAGGGGTCGTTTTTGGCGGGGACGGTCGCTTCCAGCTGTTCCCACACGTGTTCCGCAAAACCCACGCCCACGGTGTCAAAATAATAATAGGCACCGTTGGCACCGGCCTGTTTGACGGCTTGCACTTCTTCGGGGAACATGGCGGTGGCGTGGACCAGACCGGGAAATCCCGCCTGCCGCAACAGCCGGGCCGCGCCGCTGTTGGCTTCGGAATCCGGCGTGGCCAGCAGCACCGCGCGGACGTGGCTGAGGTCGATGTTGTGCCACAAACCGGGATCTTCCGAATCGGCGTACAACACCCGCCGCCCTTTCTTGACGTGCTCGGCCACTTTCACGGGATCGGAGTCCACGCCCACGACCCGTTGCTCACGCTGGGTGAAAAAATCGTAGGCGGCCGTGCCCACCCGGCCCATGCCGACAATGAGCACCGTGGAGCCGCCCAGGCTGAGGGGCTGGTCGTCGGGGTGGCGGCGGGCGGATTCCATTTTAAGCAAACGCGGTTCGAGACGACGGTAGAGATCATGGGCGTTGCGGTTCAAGGGCGCGGCCAGGGCAAAGGAAACCGCCACTGCCAGAGCCAGCAATACCAGCCAGGACTGATCCATAAACCCTTTTTGTACAGCGATATTGGCCACGATCAAACCGAATTCGCTGAAAGTCGCCAGACTCAGGGCGGCCAGAAACGAGCTGCGCGCCCGCAGCCCGAAGCGCAGCAAAATCACAAAAAACAGCGCCGCTTTGACGGGCAGCAAGGCGGCCAATAACAATGCCCAGCCCACTTGCTCCAGGGTGGGCAGGCCGGCGATGCCGATTTGCAAAAAGAAACCCACCAGGAACACTTCTTTCAATCCCCACAGGGCATTGGACAGCTCCGACGCCCGGCGGTGGTCGGCCAGCACGGCCCCCAGCAGTAAAGCACCCAGCTCGGAGCTGAGGCCCAGCATTTCAAAACCACTGCCGCCGATGACCAGGGCGAGCAGCAGGCCGTAAAGAATCAGCAGCTCATCGTGACCATTCCAGTCCAGCAGGCGGTGTATCAGGGGCCGCAGCAGCGGCAGGGTGAGCACCAACAGGGCCCAGGGCGTGGGGGTGGCGCCGTTGGCAAAGCTCAGCAATGCCACCGCCACCAGGTCTTGCATCACCAAGATGCCAATGGCCACGCGGCCGTGGAAGGCCCGCAATTCGCGTTTGCTCTCCAGCACTTTGGCCGCCACCACGGTGCTGGAAAAAGCCAGGGCCATGGCGGTGAAAAAGGCCGGGCCCGGGCCAAAGCCCAACAGCCCGTGCAGCACCGGACCCATGATCAGCACCGACAGGCTCATATGCAGCACCGAGCCTGCCAGAACCTCCGGCCGCACCAGGCTGTTGAGGCGCAATTTGAGACCGACGCTGAACAACAGCAGCAACACACCGACGTGGGACACTTTTGCCAGCCATTCCCCGCCGCCGAAGCCAAAGGCGCTGATGCTGAAGCCGGCGAGCAGATAGCCGATCAGGGGCGGCAGGCCCAGTTGCCGCACAACGAATCCCAGCACAAAAGCGAAGCTGATCCAGACGATTTCGAGGTGTTCCATGGGTGCGTGCTGTGCTTGTGGGGGCCCGCTTCAGCGGGGACTCAATCCCTGCTTCCTTCCAGAGCGGCATTCAGATCAGGATAGCGCAAGTTGATGGCCAGCTCGCGCAGCAGCCTGCGGTTGTCCAGCCGTCTGGATTCCGTCAGAAACGACAGCAGCGCCGGGCTGAATCTCCGGCGGGCTTCGGCGAAACTGATTTCAGGGGGTGGGGGCAGACCGAAATGCCGGGCGACAGCCTGGTGGTACTCGGTCAGGGTCAACGGGTGGCCATCGGCAACGTTGTAGACCGCACCGTCTTGGCCGGCTTCCATGGCGGCCACGCAGATGCGGGCCAGATCATCGGCATGGATGAGATTGGTGGGGGGGCATTCTGCCCGCCGTATCACGGGCCGGCCCCGCCTGAGTGCCTCCAGCGGCCAGCGGCCAGGGCCGTAAATTCCCGCCACCCGCAGAATGACCACGGCCACGTCGCGGCGTTCACGCCACACCGCCAGCGACTGCTCCGCCGCCAGACGCCGCCGGGCGCGGGCGCTGGCCGGGCGCAGGGCTGCGGTCTCGTCGACCCAGGCCCCACCGCAATCGCCATATACACCGCTGGTGCTGATGTACACCAGCTTTGCCGGCAAAGCACTGGGGGGCAGGGCGGCGAGAAAACCGGCCAGGCGCGGGTCAATGTCGCCCTCGGGTGGTGGCGGCGCCAGGTATAAGACCGTATCTGCAACGAGTCCTGCCGGCCAGGCAAAGCCGGCGTCCAGATCCTGTTGCAGCACCTGTATGCCAGAGCCGGCCAGTTTCTGCGCCGCGCCGCGGGCCACGCCCCAGACTGCCGTTTCGCGCTCCTGGCACAATGCGGCAACCCGGCGGCCGATGTCGCCGCAGCCCACGATCAACACTTTGTCCAGGGTTTTTCTCCTCAAACAAATAAAGGACAATAACGTCCCCGACCCGGTCAGAATATAAGGATCACTCATGGCGTACAAAGTCCAGGTGCAGCCCAGCGGCCACACGTTCATCTGCGAAGCGGGAGAGTCGGTGTTGGACGCCGCGCTGCGTCAAGGCATAGGCTTGTCATACGGATGTCGCAGCGGCGGCTGCGGCGCTTGCAAAGGCAAGGTGGTGGCAGGGCAGGTGGACCTCGGCGAGGTGTCGCCCCAGGCCCTCAGCGAACAGGAGCAGGCCGTGGGCATGGCGCTGCTTTGTCAGGCCAGGCCGGACAGCGATCTGGTCATCGAAGTGGCCGAGGCGTTGGCCGGCACGGCCATCGAGCCGCGCAAGCTGTCCGCCAAAGTGGCAAAAAAAGAACTGTTGGCGGACGACGTGGTACGCCTCATGCTGCGCCTGCCCAACAACGTGCGCCTGCCCTTCTTCGCCGGGCAATACATTGATTTCCTTCTGCCGGACGGCCGCCGCCGCAGCTTCTCCCTGGCCAACGCGCCGCACGACGACGAGTTCCTGGAGCTGCACATCCGTCACGTGCAGGCGGGCGAGTTCACCGAATACGTGCTGCACGACATGAAAGAAAAAGACATCGT
>DRLM01000028.1 GCA_011375345.1 Gammaproteobacteria bacterium | reverse complement strand
CCGCCATCGGCCGGCATCACCTGAACCGCGAAGTGCGCGAGGCCATGGAGAGCAAGCCCTTCCTGGGTATCTGCATGGGCCTGCAAGTGCTCATGGAATTCAGCGAGGAGAACGATGGCACCGAGCTGCTGGGCATATTCCCCGGTCGGGTGCGACGGTTTGCCGCCGACATGCCCGGTGATGACGGCCTGCCCCTGAAGATTCCCCACATGGGCTGGAGCCGGGTGAAGCAGCGCCGGCCGCATCCTTTGTGGGAGGGCATAGAGGACGGCGCGCGTTTCTATTTCGTGCACAGCTACCATGTGGTGCCCGAGGATGAGGAACTGGTGGCGGCGACCACGGATTATGGCGTGGAATTCGTCAGCGCCATCAGCCGGGATAATCTGTTCGCCGTGCAGTTTCACCCGGAAAAAAGCGCGGACGCCGGTTTGCGTCTGTTGAAGAACTTTGTCAGTTGGGAGCCAAGCTGATGTTGCTCATTCCCGCAATCGATTTGAAAGACGGCCAATGCGTGCGCCTCAAGCAGGGGCGCATGGAAGACGATACAGTGTTCTCCGACCAGCCGGTGGACATGGCCGGCCGCTGGATGGAGGCCGGCGCGCGGCGCCTGCACTTGGTGGACCTCAACGGCGCCTTTGCCGGCGAGCCGGTGAATGGCGACGCCATCCGCGCCATCGCGGCCAAATATCCCGACCTGCCCATCCAGGTGGGCGGCGGCATCCGCGACGAGGCCACCATCGAAGCCTACCTGAAGGCCGGGGTGAGCTACTGCATCATCGGCACCCAGGCGGTGAAGGAGCCGGAATTCGTCGCCCGCGCCTGTCAGTCCTTTCCCGGCCACATCATCGTGGGCCTGGACGCAAAAGACGGCATGGTGGCCATCAATGGCTGGGCGGAGGTCACGGACCAGGAAGTCACGCAGCTGGCGAAACGGTTCGAGAACGACGGCGTATCCGCCATCGTCTATACGGACATCGGCCGCGACGGCATGATGACCGGCTGCAACGTGGAGGCTACCACCACCCTGGCCAACGCCATCAACATCCCGGTCATTGCTTCCGGCGGCATCACCAATCTGCGGGACATCGAGGCCTTGTGCCAGGCGGACACCAACAACATTATGGGCGCCATCACCGGCCGGGCCATTTACGAAGGCACCCTGGATTTTGCCGAAGGCCAGAAACTGGCCGACGAGCTGAGCTGCTGACATGGGCCTGGCCAAGCGCATCATTCCCTGCCTGGACGTGGACAACGGCCGCGTGGTCAAGGGCGTGCAGTTCGTGGACATCCGCGATGCCGGCGACCCCGTGGAAGTGGCCCGCCGCTACAACGAGGAAGGCGCCGACGAGATCACCTTCCTGGACATCACCGCCAGCTCCGACAACCGCGAAACCATCGTCCATGTGGTCGAGCAGGTGGCCTCGGAAGTGTTCATCCCCCTTACCGTGGGCGGCGGCATCCGCACCGTGGAGGACGTGCGCCGCATGCTGCTGGCCGGGGCGGACAAGGTCGCCATCAACACCGCCGCCGTGTTCAATCCGGAATTTGTCAAGGAGGCCGCGGACAGCATCGGCTCCCAGGCCATCGTGGTGGCCATAGACGCCAAGTCCGTGGGCCAAGGCAAGTGGGAGATCTTCACCCACGGCGGACGCAAGCCCACGGGCATAGACGCCATCGAATGGGCGCGGAAGATGACCGACTATGGCGCGGGCGAGATTCTTCTCACCAGCATGGACCGTGACGGCACCAAGATCGGTTTCGACAATGAGCTTACCCGGGCCGTGGCCGAGGCCGTGACCATTCCTGTCATTGCCTCCGGCGGCGTGGGCAATCTCCAGCACCTGGTGGACGGCGTGAAGAAAGGCGGCGCGGACGCGGTGCTGGCGGCCTCCATCTTCCATTTTGCCGAGTACAGCATCGGCGAGGCCAAGCGCTTCATGGCGGCACAGGGCGTGGAGGTGCGGCTGTGAGCGACACCCTGCAACAGCTGGCGGCGGTGCTGGAGGCACGCAAGCAAGCCTCGCCCGACAGTTCCTACGTGGCCAGCCTGTATCACAAGGGCCTGGATGCCATTCTCAAGAAGATTGGCGAGGAGGCCACGGAAACCGTCATGGCCGCCAAGGACGGGGAAAAGGACAAAATTATTTATGAAACCGCGGACTTGTGGTTTCATACCCTGGTTTTGCTGGCCCAGCAGGGCCTGGGGCCGGATGACGTGCTGCAGGAACTGCAGCGGCGTTTTGGGCTTTCAGGGCTGGAAGAAAAGGCCAGCCGCAAGGCGGATTAGGTTATCATCAGTGGCATTAGCGTAAAGGCTGGCGGTGGTTCAGGTCAGGGAACGCCGTAAACCCTTCCATGGGGGCTTGACGGTGGCGTCCGTGCCACCGACATCCCTGACCTGAACCACCGTCCGCCTCGATAACAAGCCGGGCTATCAGTGCATAATAGTCTGTATCTTGATGGGCCATTCGATATGATGACCTCTGTAGGTCGGACTTCAGTCCGACACACAGCGGTGGACAGTGGTGGATTGTCGGGCTAAAGCCCGGCCTTCGATCATAACGCGGCTTGGCGTCATGAGCCGTAAACGGATTGCTCAGGACTGTTTTGCATGTATTTGGTTGAGGTTATTATTCCCTGATCCCCGCAGGGGCAGGCAGGATCGTATTCATTTCACCGGGCCGGGGTGCCCGGCAAATCAAGCGTTTTGGAGTTGAGATTATGGGTTTAGGTGGAATCAGTATCTGGCAGCTGTTGATCGTGCTGGTCATCGTTCTGTTGTTGTTT
>DRLM01000027.1 GCA_011375345.1 Gammaproteobacteria bacterium | reverse complement strand
TGTATTGCGACGGCTGGACTGAATGGGGCTTTGATGATCAGACCCAGCAAGATACGCTCACCTGCCACAACCGCGGCGATGCGCCGGGCAGCGAGGGCATCCCCTTCACCGCCTTCGATGACTTCAGCCTGCTGGAAAGCGACGACAGCGGCCGCAAGTTCGTGAACGTGGGTTACTGGGATGAGCAAAATCAGGAAGCCGTCAACCTGGCCTACAATCCCGACGGGGCCAGCGGCGCCGGCTTCTACATAGCCCAGGAAGTCCAGGGCGAGTCCGGCCCCCAGTTGCAGGTGTCGGACACGATGTTTACCCCGCAGGACGGCGCCAACATCTGGGTGGACATCGGCGGCTCCATCTATATCCAGTACACCGGTGAGTTCAACGGTCCCACCACCACCACCGGCTGGGTGCAGAAAATCCTCACGGGTTTCGATGAGGACACCTGGACACCCACCTTCGCGGAAAACGATGACGACCCCTTCAGCCCGGAGGTGGGCCGGGATTATTACATCAACAACAACGGCGCCAATTTTGTGGTGAAACGCAAAGCCAGCGCCGATGCCGCCGACTCTTATGAGGTGTACATCGAGCTGCAAAGCGCCGCCAACCCGGTGAACATCGCCGACTTCCTGCCCCCGGGCACCAGCTACCTGCGCACCCCCTGGCGGCCGGACGTGAAGTTCACCTTCGTCACCGACAGCAGTGACGACAACTACCTCAAGCTGATCTACGCCTCCGATGATCCGGCCACGCAGGATGTGGACGAATCCACCACCCCCACCGTCTACACCAGCGGCGAATGGGGCCTGCAGGCTTACAATAGCGGCGATCAGCCGCTGGCGGCCGACGGCACGGCCATCGACGTGGACGAGTTCGGCTTCCCCACCGACCCCGACATGCGCCCCATGGAGTTCAACTGGGAATACTCGCAAGACGGCTGGGGCACGCAGCAGTTCCTGGTGAAGACCGATGGCTCGGGCGAGTATGTGCTGCTGTCCAATCCTATCCAGCTCAATCCGGTGACCCTCACCAACAAAGGCGGCGATGAGAAGACGCTGTCGCTGCAATACGACGGCTGGATGCACGGCTTGCCGGATCTCTACTGGGAGCTGTCCAAAAACGGCTGGCAGATGAGTCAGGAGATCGCCGACAAGGTCATCAGCATCCCTGCGGGCACTTTGATGACCGGCACCGACGGCACCGAGTACTACGTCAAGCCCATGGAAGTCAGCGTCTTCCTGGACGTTTTGACCGACGAGGAAGCCGCGGCCGAGACCGGCCTGCCTGACCTGGATCAGACCAGCAGTGTGGATCTCGACACCGTCCCGGACTTCACCCCCCACGGCATGGGCGCCAAGCCCACGGGAACCGAGGTAAAGTACTCGGAAGGCAAACCGGTGAGTTAATCGTCATCACCGTCAGGAAGAGGGATCAGGGCCGGGACGGCCCGCCGAACACCGGGGGCATCGAGAGATGCCCCCGGTTTTTTTGACTCGCCGCCCCCTCTTCGCACCGAGGGCAGTGCTCCCGCACAAGGTTTTATCGCAGAGTGACCCCGGCCACCAGGGCCCTGCCAGCGACGATATGAATTGATCAGGGCTTCCTGAACCAGGCCTGTCAATGCCGAAAATGCCGCACCCCGGTGAACACCATGGCCAGGCCATGTTCGTCAGCGGCCCGGATGATTTCTTCGTCGCGCAGGGAACCGCCCGGCTGGATAACGGCACTCACCCCGGCTTCCGCCGCCGCATCGATGCCGTCGCGGAAGGGGAAAAAGGCATCGGAAGCCATCACCGAGCCGTGCACCTCCAGGCCTTCGTCCGCGGCCTTGATGCCGGCGATTCTGGCGGAATACACCCGGCTCATCTGCCCGGCGCCGATGCCGATGGTCATGCGCTCTTTGGCGTAGACAATGGCATTGGATTTAACGTATTTCGCCACCCGCCAGGCGAACAACAAATCGTTCAGCTCTTCCGGGCGGGGCGCGCGCCGGCTGACGGTTTTGAGCTGTGCCGGGCCCACTTCGGCAATGTCGCGCTCCTGCACCAGCAGCCCCCCGGTCACCCGCTTGCAGTCCAAGCTGGCGGCGCGCGCCGCGGGCCATTCGCCGCAGGCCAGCACACGCACGTTTTTCTTGGCCGACAGCACGGTCAGGGCCGCCTCATCCACCGCGGGGGCGATGATGACTTCGACAAACTGGCGCGAGACGATGGCCTCGGCCGTGGCCGCGTCCAGGTCTCGATTGAAAGCGATGATGCCGCCGAAGGCCGAGGTGGGATCGGTGCGGTAGGCACAATCATAGGCCTCCAACAGGCTGCCTCCCAGGGCCACGCCGCAGGGGTTGGCGTGTTTGACAATGACGCAGGCCGGCCCCTCGGGGAAGCTTTTGACGCACTCCAGCGCGGCGTCGGTATCGGCAATATTGTTGAAAGACAGGGCCTTGCCCTGCAGTTGCCGGGCGGTGGCGACCCCGGCCTCCGCCGGCCGTGCCTCCGTGTAAAACGCAGCGGCCTGGTGAGGATTTTCACCGTAGCGCAAATCCCCGGCCTTGTGCCATTGCGCATTGTGGGTGCGCGGAAAACGGCAGCGCCCGCCCTGGCGGTCCACGGCGCCCAGATAATTGGCGATGGCGCCGTCGTAGCGGGCCGTGTGTTCGAAGGTTTTCACCGCCAGGTCAAAACGGGTGTCCGCCTGGATGGCGCCGTGTTCCGCCAGCTCGGCCAGCACCAACTCATAGTCAGCGGGGTCCACCACCACCGTCACCGCCGCGTGATTTTTCGCCGCCGCCCGCAGCATGGCGGGACCACCGATATCAATGTTTTCAATGGCATCGCTCAAGGTGCAGTCCGGCCGCGCCACGGTTTGCTCGAAGGGATAGAGATTCACCACCACCAGATCGATGGGGTCAATGCCGTGCTCCGCCATCACAGCCTCATCCGCCCCGCGCCGCCCCAGCAACCCTCCATGGATTTTAGGGTGCAAGGTTTTGATGCGCCCGGCCATCATTTCCGGGAAACCGGTGTGTTCGGAGACGTCGGTGACCGGAATCTCATGCCGGCGCAACAAGGCGGCTGTGCCACCAGTGGAAAGCAGCACCACCCCCCGCCCGGCCAGGGCGCGGGCGAAGTCCACAATACCGTCTTTGTCCGAGACGCTGAGCAGCGCCCGGCGGATGGGCGTTTGGGCTGAAGTCATTGAGTTAGTCCGAATGAGGGATTGACCGAAGTTCCAACCGCCAGGTTAAGGCGGTGAGCACCACGCTTTTGCGGGACGGGACACGCTGCGCGCTTCGTCGCGCACCCCACCCCTGGAGCAGAGGTGGGTTATGTTGTTTTCATCAAACCGTGCTCGGCCAGCTTCTTGCGCAAGGTGGCCCGGTTGATGCCGAGTATTTTCGCAGCCTGGCTCTGGTTGCCCTGAGCGTGGCGCATCACCGCTTCCAGCAGCGGGCGTTCCACCTCGTGGATCACCATGTGGTAGAGATTGCCCGGCGGCCCGTCGTTCAGGTCTTGAAAATACAAATCCATGGCCACGCGCACGGCATTACTCAAGGGTTGTTTGCGGCGTTCCACAAAACCGGGATTGGAGGTCGGAGAAAGTAGTGCAGTCATGTTTGCCAGCAAATTCTGATCTTTGTTGTCGCTCAAAGAAAAAACGGCGGACGCCGGCAAGCTGCTCCTCCATGGTCCCCGCCTGGCTGATCATCCGGCGGAAGCCTGCGCCGCCGGGATATGTTTTGCTGTACCAGGCCAAGTGCTTGCGCGCCACCAGGACGCCGGTGCGCCCCCCGTAGAAGGTATAAAGCGCCTCCAAATGCTTTACCACCAGGGATGCCACCACCGCCGGCGTGGGGTCGGGGCGACACTCGCCCGTGTTCAGAAAATGGGCCACCTGCCCCGGGAGCCACGGACGCCCCAAAGCCGCTCGACCGATCATCACGCCATCGGCTTTAGTATAGTCGAGGATTTCGCGTGCTTTGGCCGGCGAGTCGATGTCGCCGTTGGCCAGCACGGGAATGGATACCGCTTCTTTGATGGCGGCGATAGTGTCGTACTCCGCGTCTCCCCGGTACGCGCAAGCACGGGTACGGCCGTGTACCGCAAGGGCCTGAATGCCCGCGTCCTCAGCGATGCGCGCCACGCTGGGACCGTTGCGATGAGCCCGGTCCCAGCCGGTGCGGAACTTTAGTGTAACCGGAACATCCACGGCGCGCACCACCGCGTTCAAAATTTCCGCCACCAGGGCCTCGTCCCGCAGCAGCGCCGAGCCGGCCATGACCCGGCAGACCTTTTTCGCCGGGCAGCCCATGTTGATGTCGATCACCTGCGCCCCGCGTTCCACGTTGAAGCGGGCCGCATCCGCCATCATGGCCGGCTCGGCGCCCGCGATCTGCACTACCCGGGGCTCGGGTTCACCGCGATGATCGATGCGGCGGCGGGTCTTTGCGCTGCCCCACAGCAGCGCCTTGGCACTCACCATCTCCGACACCGCCAGACCCGCGCCCAGGTCGCGGCACAGGGTGCGATAGGGCCGGTCGGTGACACCCGCCATGGGGGCCAGCGCGACAGGGTTGGCGAGCAGGTAGGGACCGATGCGCATGGGATCCGGCCACAGCAGAAAAAGGGCGTCATGATACCCCCAAGGCGGCCGTGGATAAAGGGCTGGCCCTCAGTCCCGGGCGGGAGCAGCTCGCTCGGATTCAGAGCAGCTCGAAATTGTAACTCACGGCGCGGGCACCGGGATCGACGATGGTGAACTCAATGGTCAGCGGCCGCCCCGGGGCCAGGCCGGCGGCGGGGGAGGTGTCTGCGGGAAGGTACTCCTCAGGCCGGAAGCGCCGGCCGGCCACCACTGTGCCCTGCAAATCGGAAAACGTCAGCGCCACCTGCGGAAAAGCCAGGGTGTCATCATCCTCGTTCACCAAGGTCACCGTCACGTCCAGGGCGCCCGCCTCAGTGGCCCGTCTTTGCACCGTGCCCTGCAGCAGGCGCAGTGCCGCGGGCTGGCGCCGCAAGGGCAGCTCACAATCGGCCAGACCGCAGAAAGCGGCCAGCCAGGGACGCAGGGGCTGGTGCTGGGACAAACCGTCCAGTTGGTAGAACGTGAGCTGAGCCAGCAAGCCCCCCAGCAACACCAGGCTGCCCAGCCCCCACAACAACCGGGCGGGCGCGGCACGACCAGCCGGGGCCGGAGGCGCCACCACCGGGGCGGGGGCGCGCAATGCCGCGTCCACGGAGGGGATGAACGAGGTGTCGATGTCGTTTTCGGCCCGCAGAAACGCCGGGCCAGGCGGAGCCGACGGATGGCTGCCAGCGCGCAGCCCCGGCGCCTTGCCCGTCAGTTCAGCGGCATCGTCCACCAGCCCGTCCAGGGCGCTGAACAGGCCGCTGCACCGGCCGCAGCGCACGCGCCCCCCGGCTGCGCTGAGCTGAGCGGAAGTAATGGAAAAAGCGGTTCGGCAATGGGGGCAGCGCGTGTACATCCAGTCCCTGGACAGCGGGCGTGAGCACAAAACGGGGGACAGTGTCGGCGTTTCAGCCGCGCAGCGCAAGCCCCAAATCAATCAGGGAATGAGAACCGCCACACCGGCGGAGACAAGGAGAATGGCTGGGGGACCAGGATTCGAACCTGGGTTAACGGAGTCAGAGTCCGCTGTCCTGCCGCTAGACGATCCCCCAGCAGCGGCAAACCAAAGAAAACACAGCCCGCAAGTCCACAACCTGAAGCCTTCAAGCTGTGCCTTGCGGCGTGAAGCCCGCGGGTCAGGTTTAACGCTTCGAGTACTGCGGGCGTTTGCGCGCCTTGTGCAAACCGACCTTCTTGCGCTCCACTTCGCGGGCATCGCGGGTGAGGTAGCCGGCCTTGCGCAAGGGGCTGCGCAGGGTTTCGTCGTGGGCCAGCAGGGCGCGGGCGATGCCATGCCGGATGGCCCCGGCCTGGCCGCTGCCGCCACCGCCGGTCACGGTCACGGTGATATCCACGGCATCTTTCATGTCTGTGACTTCCAGCGACTGCATGACAATGCGGCGCGCGGTTTCGCGGCCAAAGTAGTGGTCCAGCGTGCGTTTGTTGACGGTGATTTTGCCGGAACCGGAGGTCAGAAAAACCCGCGCCGTGGAACTTTTGCGGCGGCCGGTGCCGTAAGATACTTGTGCTGCCATGGAGATGTCCTGAATGCGTTAAATATCTAGGGGTTGCGGTTGTTGCGCTGCGTGGCGGTGCTCGGGGCCGGCGTACACTTTGAGCTTTTTGAACATGGCCCGGCCCAACGGGTTTTTCGGCAACATGCCTTTGACGGCGCGCTCGATGATCCGCTCCGGGGCCCGCGCGCGCAATTTGGCGAAGCTAAAAGATTTCAAGCCACCGATATAGCCCGTGTGGTGATGATACATTTTGTCCTCAGCCTTGTTGCCGGTGACGCGCACTTTTTCGGCATTGATCACCACGATGTAATCGCCGGTATCCACATGGGGGGTGTACACGGCCTTGTGCTTGCCGCGCAGTCTGCGCGCAATTTCACTGGCCAGCCGCCCCAGCGTTTTGCCGCTGGCATCCACCACATACCAGTCGCGTTCGACGGTCTCTGGTTTTGCGCTAAAGGTCTTCATCGATCTCGCCCTTACCTGTCCGATTCACGGAAACAGCGGATTTTACCGAAGCCGGGCGTGGGACACAAGGCAGGATTGGAGCTGCGGAGGTGCCGGTCGGTTTCAGCGGAGCGAACGACGGCGAAACACCAGCAGGGCACAAAAAAACCGCAACGCCGTAGGCCGCCAAAACCGCGGTATGCAGCAGCGGACGGGGCCCTCGTCCCCCCGCCGTCAAGGGCCGCACCAGTGCCACCGCGTGGGCCAACGGCAACAGACCGGTCCCGCCCGGACCGGCCCGGGCTTTCCGCGGGCGCCTGGGAATGGGCCAGCCCAGGACTTTCAACGTTCCGCCATCGGGTGGCGCCGCCCCCAACAGCATGCGCAGCACGGTGGTCTCGCCCGCGCCATTGGGACCCGGCGCGCCCACGCACTTGCCGGCGTACACCCGGTAAGGAAACGCCATCGACCACGGCCCGCCCGCCATCGTGTTTGACCAGCCCCCGGGCCTCGACGATCATCTAAATTTTCAGGCGTTCGACCACGCGCCCCCTGACCAGATGTTCGTCGATGATTTCATCGATGTCTTCCCGGTCCACGTAGCTGTACCACACCCCTTCGGGATAAACCACCAACACCGGCCCCTCGCCGCAACGGTCCAGACAGCCGGCGGTGTTGATGCGCACGCCGCCCGCACCGCGCAAGTTGAGGGCTTTGATGCGTTGCTTGGCGTGATGGCGCAGCTCCAGCGCACCGCATTCGCCGCAACTTTGGGCGCCGTCGTCACGCCGGTTGGTGCAGAAAAATACGTGATGGCGGTAGTAAGACATGATCATCCTTCGCAGACACGGCGCCAGAAACAGCGAGGCGCAACACGATGCACTAACATATCATAGCGTTTTGTTTTCAGGTGGCCGTTTCCTTGCTTTCCGACCCCAGCCCGTTACTGGCCGAAACCCAGCGTTGCGTGCAATGCGGCCTGTGCCTGCCCCATTGCCCCACTTACCTCGTACGGGAAGATGAAGGGGAATCGCCCCGCGGCCGCATCGCCCTGATGAACGCGTATCTGCGCGGGGACCTGCCGGCCGGATCCCGCCTGCAGGCCCATCTGGACCATTGCCTGGGCTGCCGGGCCTGCGAAGCGGCCTGCCCCGCCGGGGTGGCCTACGGCAGGCTGCTGGACGGCACGCGCGAAGCGTTCAACCACGAACGAACGCTTTCACCGCTGGTGCAGCGACTGCTCGCCACCGTGGGCGACCGTGATGAGCTGCGCAAGCTGGGACGCAGACTCAGGGCTGCGCAACAAAGCGGCGCCGTATGGCTGGCACGCCACAGCGGCTTGCTCAGGCCGGACACCCGCCGCCTGAGCCGCCTGCTGCCACCGTTGGCACCGCAGACTCCGTGGCAGGACTGTTATCGCGCCCGTGGCCCGCGCCAGGGCAGCGTAGCCTTGTTCCTGGGGTGCGTGGCGGAGGTGGTGGATCGCGTGACCCTGACTGACGCCATCACCGTGCTCAATCACTGCGGCTACGACGTCCATGTTCCGAAAGCGCAGGGCTGTTGTGGCGCCCTGCACCAGCACAATGGCCAGCCCGGCACGGCCCGCGAGCTGCGCAAACGCAACCGGCACGCCTTCGACCAATACGATGTCGAGGCGGTCATCACCACCGCCAGCGCTTGTGGCGCCGAGCTGACAGAAGCGACGCCGGCCCCGGCCACGCCAGTCCGGGATGTGTGCGAATTTCTGGCCACAGCCCAATGGCCGCCCACCACCCGCTTTCGGTCCTGGCCCATCAGGATCGCGGTGCAGGAACCCTGCTCGCTGCGCTACCCCTTGCGGCAGCAGACCCACGCGTACCGGCTGCTGGGGAGGATTCCGGGCGTGGAACCTGTCCCCCTGCCCGGCAACGAGCAGTGCTGCGGCGCTGCGGGCAGTTATGTGCTGAACGAGCCGGCCATGGCCGATGCCCTGGGGGATAGAAAAATCCGGGCGCTGCGGGACAGCGGGGCGACACTGCTGGCGACGTCCAATACGGGCTGCGCGCTGCATTTGCGGGCGGGGCTGCTCGCGGCGGGGCTGCACGTTAAGGTACTGCACCCGGTGTCCGTGCTTGCCTCGCGGCTCGGCTGACCCCCCTTGCCTCACCCTGCCCGGGTCTTGTATCTTCCCCTGCCATGACAACTCGCACTCTCAGCCCCCTGGACCGTTTGGTGATCAACGTGGACCGCGCCCTGCGCACCGTTTTCGGCCGGCCGCAAACCACGGAGCGACCCGATCCCGCCGCCACCAAGCCGGAACCGGAGTTAAGCGCCACAGCGCGCAAAACAGCGGCCAGCCTGATGCGGGTGAACCACACCGGCGAAGTGTGCGCCCAGGCCCTCTACCAGGGCCAGGCGCTGACGGCCAAGCTGCCCGATGTGCGGGAAAAAATGGAACGCGCGGCGCTGGAAGAAAACGATCATCTCGACTGGTGCGAGCGCCGCATCAGACAACTCAACAGCCACACCAGTTATTTGAATCCGCTGTGGTACGGTGGCTCCTTCGCCATCGGCGCCCTCGCCGGCCTAGCCGGAGACAAGTGGAGTCTGGGTTTTGTGGTGGAAACGGAGCGGCAGGTGGTGAAACATCTGGACGGTCACCTGGCACGCCTGCCGGAACAAGACCAAAAAAGCCGTGCGGTGCTGGAACAAATGCGGGAAGACGAACTCCGCCACGCCACCACTGCCCTGGCGGCCGGGGGCGCGGCGCTGCCCGCCCCCATCAAAACGCTGATGACCCTGACCTCCAAGGTCATGACCAAAACCGCCTACAGGCTGTAAGCCAAACAACAACTTGCGGTTTATTTGAGGTTCTCGCCGTAGAAAATCTCCGCCATCTCCCGTTGCAGACGCTGCCGAATGGCGGTCCGCTCCCGCGGCGCCAGCTCGTCCACGCCGGTACCAAACAAATAGTTGTCCAGCTCGAACTCTTTCAGAATCATCTTGGTGTGGAAGATGTTTTCCTGGTAGACGTTGACGTCGATCATCTGATAGCGCTGCTTGGTATCGCGGGCAATAAAATCTTGAATTGAAGTGATTTCGTGGTCGATGAAATGCTTCTTGCCGCGCACATCCCGGGTGAAACCCCGCACCCGGTAGTCCATGATCACGATGTCGGACTCGAAACTGTGAATGAGGTAGTTCAAAGCTTTAAGTGGTGAGATCCGGCCACAGGTGGACACATCGATATCCGCCCGGAAGGTGCTGATACCGTTATCCGGATGGCTTTCCGGGTAGGTATGCACAGTGATGTGGCTCTTGTCCAGATGAGCCACCACCGCATCGGGCAAAGGCCCCGGCACCGGCGCATTGCTGAGCACGTTCGAAGCCACCGACTCTTCCGAGATCAGCATAGTGACGCTGGCACCCTGAGGCTCGTAGTCCTGGCGCGCGGTGTTGAGAATGGTCGCACCGATGATATTGGACACGTCTGTCAATATCTGAGTCAGCCGTTCGGCATTGTAGGCTTCGTCGATGTACTCGATGTACTCGCACCGCTGCTGCTCAGTGGTGGCGAAGCAGATATCGTAGATATTGAAACTCAACGTCTTGGTCAAATTGTTGAAGCCGTGCAGCTTCAGCTTTTTCAAGGGCCTGACCAAACCCTTGCTTCTGCTCATCTTGCGGACCATTTAAATTCGCAGCGCTCGCCGGCAAAGACGGATCGCCTCCTCATGCCCCGGCGATGGGAGGATGATGAATCATCTGCACCGTGTTGCCCGCGGGGTCAAAACAATAAAAACTGCGGGCCCCGTCGCGGTGGGTCCGGGGTTCGGTTTTCATTGCCACACGGTGGGCCGCCAGGTAGGCATGCCAGGCGTCCACGTCCTCAGGTGCACGCAGAACAAACCCGATATGATCCAGGCGCTGCGCACCACTGGCCCGGGTGCCTTCAGGCAGGCGGTGCAAAGCCAGGTTGTCACAACCGGAAGTGAGATAAACGTTATCGGGGTCAGGACGCCATTCCACGGCCATGCCCAGGAGATCCACATAAAAGCGCTCGCACGCCTCCAGATCCGTCACAAACAGCGCGACGTGGCGCAAACCCGCTGTGGCCGGCGGCTTTCTCATTGCTGTTCACCTGTGCCTGAAAAGGGCGCTCATTATAGGCAATCCCTGCGATTTAGCCAGCCTCCCGGATTTCAAAATCGTGGCTGATGTTCACCGCCTTGGCCAACATGATGGAAGCCGAGCAATACTTTTCCGCCGACAGTTTCACCGCCCGTTCCACGGCGCTTTCTTTCAGGCCGCGGCCGCTCACCACAAAGTGCACATGGATGCGGGTGAACACCTTGGGCACGGTCTCCGCCCGCTCGGCGCTCAGCTCAGCCACGCAATCGGTTACGTTCTGACGGGCTTTGCGCAAGATGGCCACCACATCGTAGGCCGTACATCCCCCCATGCCCATGAGCAGCATTTCCAAGGGCCGCACCCCCAGGTTACGCCCGCCCCCTTGCGGCGGCCCGTCTATCACCAGGGCATGACCGCTTTCCGACTCCGCCACAAACATGGCGTCCCGCACCCATCTGATATTGACCTTCATCACATACTCCGAGCTAAAAACTCCGGGACATGGGGCCGATATGATACCCGACGTCCACCCAAACCCCTATCGCGACGCCGCATGCCGCGGCGGCAAGGAACAGCAGGATGGCTCTAGCTCTAGCAAAACCAACGGACAACCCCGCCATTTCACGCTTCCTGGTGCACTGCCACCGGCGGCGCTATCCCAACAAAAGCGTGATCATTTATGCCGGTGATCCGCCGGACGCCTTGTATTACATCACCCAGGGCTCGGTGGCAGTGGTCAACGAGGACGACGAAGGACGGGAAATCGTGCTGGCCTACCTCAATGCCGGCGATTTCTTCGGTGAAATGGGCCTGTTCGAGACCGGCGAACACCGCAGTGCCTGGGTGCGGGCCCGCTCCCAATGTGAAGTGGCGGAAATCAGCTACAACCGCTTCCGGCAGCTGGCCGCCGAAGATGCCGACATTCTCTTCGCCCTGGCCTCGCAAATGGCCCTGCGCCTGCGCCGCACCAGCAACATGCTCAGCCGCCTGGCTTTCATGGATGTGGCCGGCCGGGTGGCCCGGACCCTGCTGGACCTGACCAGGGAGCCCGACGCCATGACCCATCCCGACGGCATGCAGATTCGCATCACCCGGCAGGAACTGGGCCGCATCGTGGGCTGCTCCCGCGAAATGGTGGGACGGGTTCTGAAGAACCTCGAACAACAAAACATGATCACGGTCAAGGGCAAAACCATCGTCGTGCTCGGCGCACGCTGAACCGCCGCCAAGCCCCTAAAGAAGAAAGAGAAAAGGAGAAAAGGGGCCTGACCCGAATGGCACTTACTTATGGATAAATAGCGCTATATCTCAATCGGTTGGAATAGCGTTCCCTATCGAAAAGTTCAAGAAGCTTTCCCCGTCTTCTCATCCACAGCCTGCTTTTTATGGATAGACTGACAGTGGCTCAGCCAAGAGAGCTTTGATACCTGTTTGATGGTGCGGAATTGTCCCTTATGTAAGCGCCATTCGGGTCTGACCCCATAAAAGCCGGACCCCTTGCCGGATGGGAACGCGGGCTAAAACCTGAAACCCAGTTGCAGACCCGCGCCGATCTCGCGATCGTTGCCCACGGCGGCGAGGTCGATGTGCACGCCGAAGGGGGACAGGCCGAAGCCGGCCGCGTAGCTGCTGGTGTCACTGTCTTCCAGATTGTAACGGTAACCCAGCCGCAGCTGCAGCAGCCTGAAAATATTCCACTCACCGCCCACGGACAGGAACCGGGTGGGCGTGTCGAAGCCGGTGGAATCGTTCTTGGTGAGATCAAGATCGGCGGCCAGCATGGCGCTTTGCCACTGATAAGCGATGCCGGCGCGGATCTGAGGTTCGATCTTGATTTCATTGTTGTTGACCGTGGTGTAGCTCTTGGCCAGCAGGTTTTTGATCACCAGGCCCGCCACCCAGCCGTTATCGAAGCGGCTGGCGGCCCCCAGGTCCAGGTTGATATTGTTGTAAGACTTCTTGCCCTCATCGATGGAAATTTCGGCGGTTTCCACGGTCACTTCGTAGTCAAAGGTGCTCACTTGCACATACTTGGGCGTCACGCCGAAGGCCACATCCTGACCACCCAGGGTAAACTCCCGCGCCACGGACACGCCAAACTCGGCGATGGCCGCGCCGCGACCGCGCAGTTTGGATTCCAACACCTGCTGGTCGGCAAAGTCGATCAGGTTGTTGGCGGCATCCACGATGCCGGCGGGGTTACCGCTTTGCAGACCGGCGATGATGGCCTTGAAGTTGGCGATGTCATCGGGCGAGACAAACAACAGACCACCACCCACGGCGCGGCCGGTGACCGATACCGACACGCCCCAGGTATCGCCCGGCACACCCACCACGATGCCCACATTGGCATCCCCTTCCAGGGCCTTGTTGGACAAGGTAGGCAGGGCATCCACCAGGGCATCCGCGGCATTCACCACCCGGCCTCCCAGATTCGGATCCAGGGCCTTGACAGCGAAGCTCTGGCTCGAGGCGTTGAAGGCGTCCACCGCGTCGCTGAACTCCTCGATGTAGCGCGCGTCCTGGAAATCTTGCAGGCTGCTCTCCAGATCGTCGGGATCCGCCACCCGCACACCGATGACGGGCAGTTCCAGGCTGAAATCCTCGCCTTCCCGGGCGGCGGCCAGCAAAGCGGGGTTGTAGTAATGGGCATTGGCGGACGTGCCGGCGGCCACGCCGGTACCACCCATGGCCATGGAACGGGGGTCGAAGGTGCCGAAGGACAGGGCCTGCGCTTCGGCTGTGATCAATAACAGCGGCGCCGCCGCCAGCAAAGCTATCTTGTGTCTCATGACTGTGCTCCCTGTTTGTTGTGTCAATGGGCTTCCAGCGCCATATGTAGTGAAGTGATCCGAGGGCGTCAACACCCGCCGCGCCGCCTTCCGCGGGCTTATCGGCCGCCGCGGGGCGAATCTTTATCCGCTGCCACCAGGGGCATGCGACTGGTTTGGTGACGGCAAACTCCCGCCGCGGCAATGTGCAGGGCTGGGCACACCGCCCCGGCGCGAGGGTCAGCCGCGTGCGCCGAACAAACGGACCAGGGCCGTACCCGGCTCCGGTGCCCGCATGAAGGCCTCCCCCACCAAAAAGGCATGCACGTCGTGGCGGCGGAGCAAAGCCACATCGGCCGGGCTGAGGATACCGCTTTCCGCCACGACAATCCGGTCGTCAGGAATACGGGGCAACAACGCCAGCGTCGTGCCCAAACGGGTTTCGAACGTGCGCAGATTGCGGTTGTTGATGCCCACCAGCGGCAGTTCCAGCGCCAGGGCCCGGTCCAGCTCGGCGGCATCGTGCACTTCCACCAACACGTCCATGCCCAGCTCCGCGGCCAGGGCAGACAAGTCGCGCAAGCTGGCGTCGTCCAGCGCCGCCACAATGAGCAAAATACAATCGGCGCCGATCACCCGCGCTTCCAGCACCTGATAAGGGTCGATGATGAAATCCTTGCGCAGCACCGGCAAGTCGCAGGCCGCCCGCGCCGCCTGCAAACAGGCGTCCGAGCCCCGAAAGAAATCCCGGTCGGTGAGCACGGACAGACAGGCGGCACCCGCCGCCCGATAGCTCTTGGCGATGGTGGCGGGATCGAAATCTTGCCGCAGCACCCCTTTGCTGGGGGAGGCTTTTTTGATTTCCGCGATCACCGCCGCCTCACCGGCCGCCAGCTTGGCGCGCATGGCATCGACGAACCCCCGCGGCGGCGGCGCCTTGCCGAGCGCGGCCTGCAAATCGGCCTCACTCCGCGCTGCGCGGCGGCTTTGAATTTCTTCGCTTTTGCGCTGGAGAATGCGTTTGAGAATATCGGGGGTATCTGACATGGGCGCTTTTGTCAATCGTTGTTGTTGAACGTTTGCGACAGGCCAATGAGCTGATCCAGTTTCTCCGCCGCGGCCCCGCTGGCGATGACCGCCAGCGCCCGCTCCACCCCCTGCCCCAAACCGGCGGCCACATCCGCCGCATAGAGCGCCGCACCGGCGTTGAGGGCGACAATATCCCGCGCGGGGCCGGGCTCGTTGGCCAGCACCCTGCGGATCAGGGCCAGACTGGCGGCGGCGTCGGCCACCACCAGATCGCCGATGTCGCAGCGGCTCAAACCGAACTGTTCGGGGGTGATGCAGTAGCGTTCGATGCCGCCGTTTTTCAGCTCCGCCACCTGGGTGGGGGCGCCGATGCTGATTTCGTCCACCCCGTCTTCGCCGTGCACCACCAGCACGTGGCGGCTGCCCAGGGTCTTCAGCACCTCCGCCAGGGGGACCAGCCACTGGTCACTGAACACGCCGATCACCTGGTGGGGCGCGCCAGCGGGATTGGTGAGCGGCCCCAGCAGATTGAACACGGTGCGCACCCCCATTTCCCGGCGCGGGCCGATGGCGTGCTTCATGGCGCCGTGGTGCAGGGGCGCGAACATGAAACCGACGCCCACCTCGCGTATGCAGCGGGCCACCTGGGGGGCAGACAGATTCAGATTCACCCCCGCCGCCTCCAGCACATCGGCGCTGCCAGAGCGGCTGGAAACGGAACGGTTGCCGTGCTTGGCCACCTGCGCCCCCGCTGCCGCAGCCACCAGGGCGCTGGCGGTGGAGACGTTGAAGGTGCCCTTGGTGTCTCCGCCGGTGCCGCAGGTGTCCACCAGATGGGGCGCGTCCACTTCCACGCGGCTGGCCAGCCCGCGCATCACCGCCGCCGCGGCGGCGATCTCCGTCACCGTCTCGCCCTTCATGCGCAGACCGATCAGGAAACCGCCGATCTGGGCCGGGGTGGCACCCCCGGTCATGATGCTGCGCATGACCTCGGTCATGTGGTCGGCGCTTAAGTTTTGGCGTTCGGTGACGGTGCGGATGGCGGTGGACAAATCCATGGTGTTCAGGCTCCGGGTTTCAGGCGGCGGCTTTGAATTTGAGAAAATTGTTCAACAAGGCGTGGCCGTGCTGGGTGAGAATGGACTCGGGATGGAACTGCACCCCCTCCACCACCAAGTGGCCGTGGCGCAGGCCCATGATCTCATCCACGGCGCCGTCCCCGGTCTGGGTCCAGGCGGTCACTTCCAGGCAACCGGGCAGGCTGTCTTTGTCCACCACCAGGGAGTGGTAACGGGTGGCCTCAAAGGGATTGGGCAGGCCGGCGAACACGCCCGCATTATTGTGAAACACCAGCGAGGTTTTGCCGTGCATGATGGTGCGCGCCCGCACCACCCGGCCGCCGAAAGCCTGGCCGATGCTTTGATGACCCAGGCACACCCCCAAAACGGGGATCTTGCCGGCAAAATGCCTGATGGCGGCCAGGGAGATGCCCGCCTCGTTGGGTGTGCAGGGCCCCGGCGAGACCACCAGCTGATCCGGCGCCAGCTTTTCGATATCCGCCACCGTGATCTGGTCATTGCGGAACACCCGCACATCCGCCCCCAGCTCGCCGAAGTATTGCACCAGGTTGTAAGTGAAGGAATCGTAGTTGTCTATCATCAACAACATGGTGTGATCTCGCCGCGGGCCTGAAAAAACCCCAGTATATCGCGTTGCGCCGCTCCCGCCGAGCTGGACCGGTGAGAGGAGGACGTTTATTTCGCCGGGGCGAGTTCCGGGGAGCACCGTGAACGAACCGGCCAGACGCCATGCGACCTGCGACGATCTTCTCCACCTTCCGGACCATGGGACGGGGGAGACGGTCACCCTCCAACTGCACACCCATCCCCACCCGGCGCCCAGGTACATTTTCCCTGAAGAGCCTTTGGGCATGATGGGGTAGAAAGCGTTTTACGCGGCCGGTGCCAGTTCAAAGGGATCGGCGTAAATGTCGGCCAGGGAGGCCCCGGCGAGAAAGGCTTTTTTCTTGGCGGTCTTGACCATGTCGGGGTGGCCACACAGGTAGAGCCGGGTGTCTTTCAGATTGGGAAACGCCGCCAAGGCCAGCTCGCTGGCGCGCCCGGCCGCAATGTCCCCGGCGGCCGCTTCACCGGATACGCAGGGGGTGTAGTGGAAGTTGGCGTGGCTTTGGGCCAGGGCCCTGAGTTCATCCACCAGATACAAGCCGGCGCGGTGGCGCGAACCATGAAACAGATGGATGGGGCCGGTATGACCCTGGCGCAGCGCGTCACGGGCAATGCCCCACAGGGGCGCCAGCCCGGAACCGGTGCCGATGAGCAGCAGGGTTTGTTCGGGACGGCCGGGCAGGTAGAAACATTCCCCCAGCGGACCGTGCAGCTGCACGCTGTCACCGACCTCCAGGCTGCCGTGGATCCAGCCGCTCATGCGGCCGTTTTCGAGGCGCTGCACGTGCACGTCCAGATTCGGGTCCAGACCGGGCACGCTGGCCAGGGAATAGCTGCGGCTGAGGCCGTCTTCCCGGACGAGGTTGACAAACTGTCCGGCGCGGTAGTCCAACGGCCGCTCGGGCTGCAGCGCGACGCGCACGATGGCGCCGTTCAGGGGCATTTTGCCGACCACCCGCGCCGTGCACCCCACCTGCCCCGCGGCGGGAGCTTCGATGTCCAGATCACCGGACGGCCGGCACTGGCAGGCCAGAAAATAGCCCTGCGCGCGCTGGGTGTCTTTCAGTCCGGCCTGGGCCTGGAGAGGAGGTGTGCCAACAGCGGCCCGCAGCAGGCAGGACTGACAGGCCCCCGCGCGGCAGGACGAGGGGAGCGCCACGCCCTGCCGCTCCAATCCCTCCAAAACGGTTTCGCCCGCCTCAAGGAGGTAGGCGTGGCCTTGGTAGCGAATCTGCGGCATGGGCGCGGCGAGGGGGGGCTCAGCGGCCCAGCACGTCGTTGCGGGTGCTTTCGGCGATGGCGGCCGCTTCCTGGATCAGCTCATCGGGCACGCCCAGTTCTTTGAGGGTGGCCCCCAGGTTTTCCACCACGGCGTCAAAATGGCTGTCATTCAGGCCCCGGGCCACCAGGTGGGCGTGGCCCTCGCGCATGTCTTTGCCCGAGTAGTTGTTGGGACCGCCGAAGGCGAAGGTCAAAAAGGCTTTTTGCTTGGCGGCCTGCTTGTCCATGTCCACCCCTTCGAAGAACATGTTGATCCGGTCGTCCGCCAGGACCTTGCGATAAAACACGTCCACGGCGGCGTTTACCGCGGCGTCCCCGCCGATGCGATCATAAAGACTTTCACTCATGATTGTGTCACTCCAAAATTCTCAAATGTAACGACTCACCAAAAGATATACCGCGGATACATTATTAAGCCCGTACGAGCAGAATGTCAACTCTCAAATTACGGTTTTTCAAAAAGCCCGTGGTGGCAGTCCCTTAGTTTCAATAGGCACTGAGCACATCTCCTTCATTTGGCACCGCGCGATGGCCGGTGGCACTCTTGAAGGCGAAAGGCACTGACACCAGTGTCCCCCTGTCATTGCGCTGCACCGCAAAATGCAGATGGGGACCGGTGGAAAAACCGGTGTTGCCAGAGGCCGCGATCACCTGTCCTGCCCGGACCCGGGCACCGGGAATGACGAGCACGCTCTCCAGTTTGAGGTGGGCGTAGATGGCCATGGTCCCGTCGTCGTGCAGGATACGCACTGTATTGGCGCGTTGGCCGTATTTCTTTAGGTCCGTGCCAGTGCCAAAGAAATCCCGGTTCACATCCATCACCACCCCGCCCCGGGCGGCGCGCACGGGCGTGCCCACGGGCATGGCGATATCCACAGCGTAGGCGCTTTGGGGATCGGTGTGGCTGTAGGGGCCGAAAAAGCTCTGGGTAACGGGGAAACGGCTGCCGGCGGCGAAGGGCGGCAGGTAGAGGGTGCCGTCGTGTCTGGCGCCGGGGTCACCCGGCGTGACGCTGTAGCGGAAAGTGTAGGACCAGGCCCGCCGCCCGTCCCGCGCAGTGACGCCGAAGGCACGGACTTCCCTCTGTGGCGGTACCACCAGCCGGTGGGGGAGCGGCGGCTCGGACCGCACATTGCTGGCCTCGTCGAAGGTGAAGCTCACCTCCACCGGCCCGTGGTAACCGTTGTACACCACGTATTCCGGCGAGCGCGCCGTGCCACGCTTGTGCACCACCACCCTGGCATCCGGCTCCACATCCACTTGCATGCGTGTCACGGGCGCCGCGGTCTGGGGCGGCTGGTCGGTAAAGTGCCAGTTACCGTTTTCGTCCCGGTATTTGTAGATGGATTTGGCCAGTGCGGCGGAAGCAATCACCAGCGCAACGGACAGAGCCAATAAGCCGATCTTGCGGGAAATGATCA
>DRLM01000026.1 GCA_011375345.1 Gammaproteobacteria bacterium | reverse complement strand
GATGATGCTTTGGGTGCAGTCTGTTTCAGCGGCTCTGCCCTTGTTGATGGACGGCGAAGGCCGGCCGACCTTGGCGCCGATGCTGAAACGGGTGACGCCGGCGGTGGTGAATATTTCCACCAAGTCTCATGTGCGCATCCGCCAGAATCCGCTGTTCAGCGATCCGTTTTTCCGGCGGTTTTTCAATATTCCCGATATGCCGCGGGAGCAGGAGCGGCAGGCGCTGGGTTCCGGGGTTATCGTGGATGCGGACAAGGGTTATGTTCTGACCAACAACCACGTGATCGAAAATGCCGACGAGATCACCGTCACCCTGAAAGACAAGCGCCATTTCGAGGCCAGGGTGGTCGGGGCCGATCCCGATGCCGATCTGGCCGTGATTCAAATCGACGCCGAGGGGCTCACCCAACTGGCCATGGCCGACTCCGACCTCTTGCAAGTGGGTGATTTTGTGGTCGCCATTGGTAATCCCTTTGGTCTGGAGCAAACAGTGACCTCGGGCATCGTCAGTGCCCTGGGTCGTTCCGGTTTGGGCATTGAAGGTTACGAGAATTTTATTCAGACCGACGCGTCCATCAACCCGGGCAACTCCGGTGGCGCGCTGGTGGATCTGGACGGCAAACTGGTGGGTATCAACACCGCCATTGTCGGTCCCGGGGGCGGCAATGTGGGTATCGGTTTTGCCATTCCCGCTAATATGGCCCGCAGTATCATGAAGCAGCTTATCGAATACGGCGAGGTGCGCCGCGGCCAGTTGGGAGTGATGGTGCAGGACGTGACGCCGGAACTGGCCGATGCCATGAACCTGGGCGAGCGCAGCGGTGCGGTGATTGCCCGGGTGGTGGCAGGTTCGGCGGCCGAGAAGGCGGGGCTTGAGGTGGGCGATGTGGTGGTTGCCGTCAACGGCAGGCCCATCCAGAGTTCATCCCAGTTACGCAACGTCGTGGGCCTGATGCGGGTGGGCGAGAAGCTGGAACTCACCGTCATCCGGGACGGCCGCGAACGCACTATCCATGCCCGCATCGCCGCGCCGCAGCGCACCTCGGCGGAAGCGGCAGGCCTGTCGGAGAAACTGTCCGGCGCTGTGCTGGGTGCCATAGAGGACAATCACCCCCTCGCCGGTAAGGTTGAAGGTGTGGAGGTTCTCGATGTGGAGCGGGGCAGCCCCGCGGCCCGCGCCGGTTTGCGGCCCGGTGACATCATCGTTTCGGTGAACCGCCAGCCGGTGCACAGCGTGGAAGACGTGCGCCAGGCGGCCAGGAAGAACCAGCGCGGCATCCTGCTCAACATCCGTCGTGGCAATGGCGCCTTGTTTCTGGTGATTCAGTAACGCCGCCGGTGCTGTGGGCGGCGGCAGGTGCGGCGGTCCGCCGTCGTGCCTGCCGCCCCGGCGGCTGTCAGGGAAGGGGGCGGCGTTTCAGCGCCGGGGTGGTGTGTCCACGCTGCCTTGATCCACGCGCGCGGCCAGTTCCTGCAAGGCCGGGGCGATGATCACGGGGTAGGGGGTGGTCTCTGCCAGATCCCGCAGCGCCGGCGGCAGGGTTGCGAGCTGTTGCGTCGCCATGGCGCGAATACTGTCCAGCCCCCGCCGGGGCGCGGTCCGCCCGCCGTTTTTCATGACCCGCCGCAGCAGGGGTTCGCCCTTTTGTTTGTCACCCTCCACGGTCACGGTGTCGGCCACCATCCGCCCTTCCGCGTAGCGCCGGTAGACCTGTTTGCGTCCCGGCCAGGTGGCTTTGCCTTCGGAACGTTTGCGCCGGGGGGTGCCGGCGTATTCCTGCAGTTTGTAGGCGCAGTCCAGATAGGGGGCGTCGGCGGAGGTGTCCAGGTGGGTGCCGATGCCGTAGCCGTCGATGGGGGCGCCCGCTTGGGCATGCTCGCGGAGTGTGTATTCGTCGACGCTGCCGCTGGCGAAGAGGGTGATGTTGTTCAGTCCGGCGCGGTCCAGCAGGGTGCGGACCTGGCGGGCATGTTGGATCAGGTCGCCGCTGTCGATGCGCCCCCCTTTCACGTCGATGCCCCGCCTGCGCAGGCGGGGCGCCAGGTCGATGACTTTTTCCACCGCCGCTTCGGTATCGTAGGTGTCGATGAGCAGGACCACGGCGCCGGGGTTGGCGAGGGCGAAGTGTTCGAAGGCCAGGGCTTCGTCGTCGTGGGCCTGGACGAAGGAATGGGCCATGGTGCCGAAGGTGGGGATGCCGAATATGGCTCCGGCGGCCACCGTGGCGGTGCCGGCGAAACCGGCGGCGAAACTGGCCCGCGCCGCCAGCAGGCCCGCCTCGCTGCCGTGGGCGCGGCGGAAGCCGAAGTCTACCAGCAGCTTGTCCGGGGCCTGCAGGACGCAACGGGCCGCTTTGCTGGCGATGAGGGTTTGAAAGTGCAACAGATTGATCACCCGGCTTTCCACCAGTTGCGCCTGGGGCAGGGGGGCGGTGATGCGCAAGATGGGTTCGTTGGGGAAGAACAGCGTGCCTTCAGCCATGGCGTGGACATCGCCGCTGAAGCGGAAGCTTTCGAGATAGCGCAAGGTGACATCGGTGAATTTGCCGCTGGCCGCCAGCCAGTTAAGCTCCTCGCCGGTGAACTGCAGTTGCTCGAGATAATCCAGCACCTGTTCCAGGCCGGCAGCCAGCAGAAAATGGCGCGCGGGGGGCAGCTTGCGCACGAAGAATTCGAACACGGCGGTATCGGTCATGCCCTGCTGCAAATAGCCTTGCAGCATGGTGAGCTGATACAGATCGGTGAGCAGGGCGGAGCGGTGAAGGTCGGTCATGAGAGCTGTTGCAAGGTGATGGCCGTGGCGCCCAGCGCTTTCATCTCGTCGATGGCGCGCCGGCCGTCGCCGGGCTTGAGATCCACCGCCCGCACCGCATCTTCCAGCAGCAGCACGGTGTAACCCCGTTGCCGGGCGTCCCTGACGGTGCTGAGCACGCAGTAATCGGTGGCTAGGCCGCCGATGAACAGCCGGCCGGCCCCGGCGGCGCGCAGGACCGCGTCCAGCTCGGTGTCTTGAAAGCCGGAATAGGCGTCCCGTCCGGGGGCGGTGGCTTTGGAGACGATGGTTGCGTCTGCCGGCAGTTTCAGCTTGGTGGGGAATTCGGCGCCGAAGGTGTTGGCGATGCAGTGGGGCGGCCACGGGCCGCCCTGTGCCTGAAACGAGCAATGGTTGACGGGGTGCCAGTCCCGGGTGGCCACCACCGGGGCTCCGGCGGCGCCGAAGCGGGCGAGATAGCCGTTCAACACCGGGATGATGTCACCGCCCCGGGGCACGGCCAGGGCGCCGCCGGGGAGGAAGTCGTTTTGCACGTCCACGAGGATGAGGGCATCGCCCGGGCTGAGGTGGATGGGTTCAACGGTCATGGTGCAGGCTCCCTGTTGCCGAAAGGGGGGTGTTCCCCGGCCGGCGCGCCATCTCTTTTGTTCCCCCTGGCCCCGGAGGACGCGCGTTTTGGGGTAGGGCAACAATCCTGCTCAATGTTTTTTGAGCAGCTTGCGCAAGGTGCCGAGGGTGCGGGTGTTGAGCACGTCCTTTGCCTCCAGCCAGCCGCGCCGCGCCTGGCCCACCGCCCAGATCATGTTGCGGAAATCCGTGTTGCTGTGGGCGTCGCTGTTGAGGCTGAGCAGCACGCCGGCTTCCCTGGCCATTTTGCAATGGATGTCGTCCAGATCCAAGCGTTCGGGATGGGCGTTGAGTTCGAGGAAACAGCCCTCCTCGGCTGCGGTGTGGATGATGGCTTCCATGTTCACCTCATAGGCGGGCCGCTGGCCCAGGAGGCGGCCGCTGGGGTGGGCCAGCAGGGTCAGACAGGGGTGCCGCAGGGCGCGCAGGATGCGTTCGGTTTGTTTGTTGCGGGACAGGCGGAACCGGCTGTGGACGGCGCCCACCACCACGTCCAGCCGGCGCAAGAGTGCGTCGGGCAGATCCAGGCTGCCGTCTTCCAGGATGTCCACCTCGATGCCCTTGAGCACGGTGATGCCCCGGAGGCGCTCATTGAGGGCGTCGATCTCGTCCATTTGCCGCAGCAGGCGCGCCGGGTCCAGGCCCTTGGCCACAGTGAGGTGGCGGGAGTGATCAGTGATGGCGAGATAGCTCAGGCCCGCCGCCTTGGCCGCCCGGGCCATCTCCTCGATGGAATGATGGCCGTCGGTGGCCTTGCTGTGGGCATGGAGATCGCCCTTGATGTCGTCAAGCCTGACGAGTTGCGGCAGGCGCCCGGCCCGGGCCGCCTCGATCTCGCCGCGGTCTTCGCGCAGCTCCGGGGGGATGTATGGCAGGCCTACACTCTGGAACACAGCGGCCTCCGTCGCGCCGGCGATGCGTTTCGTTCCCCGGAATACGCCGTATTCATTGATTTTCAAACCGGCCTGCTGGCCCAGTTTGCGCACGGCGATGTTGTGGGCCCTGGAGCCGGTGAAATAGTGCAAGGCGGCGCCGAAGCTGGCCGGCTCGATCAGGCGCAGGTCCACTTGCAAACCGGCGCGCAACACCACGGTGGAGCGGGTCTGGCCCCGGGACAGCACCCGTTTGACTTCGTCGTAGCCCACAAAGCGCGCCATGACGTCGTTGTCCGGTGCGGCGCTCACCAGGATGTCCAGGTCGCCCACCGTTTCCTTGCAGCGCCGGAAGCTGCCGGCGACCACGGCCTGCTCGAGGCCGCGCGCCGCTGCCAGGTGGGTGAGCAGGCCGTCGGCATATTGTCTGGCCACCGCCAGCAACCAGCGCCGCGCCTTGTGGCGCGGGCCGCCCAGGGCTTCGAGGATGCGCTGTTCGGTTTTGGCGCCAAAGCCCGGCAGGCGGCGCAACTTGCCGCTTTGGGCGGCTTTTTTAAGTTGCGCCGTAGTGCGGATGTGCAGGTGCTGATACAGGGCCTGCACCCGCTTGGGACCGAGGTCCGGCACCTGCATAAGTCCGCTGAGACCGGCGGGGGTTTGCTTGCGGAGCTGGGCCAGCTTGGCGCTCATTCCGGTGCGCACCAGCTCGGCAATTTGCCCGGCGAGATCCTGGCCGATGCCCGGCAAGCGGGTAAGGTCCCGGCCCCCGGCCACCAGCGCCGCCACTTCCGTGGGCAGGTCGCGCACTGTGCGGGCCGCATTGCGGTAGGCACGGATGCGAAAAGGGTTGGCGTTTTGGATTTCCAGCAGGTCGGCGATCTCCTCGAAGATCCGGGCGATATCGGCGTTGTGCAGGGGCATGGGGGCGCTGCCCTTCAGCCCTTGATCACGATCAGTGGCTCCAGCCGCGCCACCTTGCGGGCCAGGCCGGCGTCATGAGTGGCCTGGATCACGGCTGTTACGTCCTTATAGGCCCCTGGCGCTTCCTCGGCCACCCCGCGCAGGGAGGGGCTGCGGATCAAGATGCCGCGTCCGGCCAGCTCATCGACGAGCTGTCGGCCCTGCCAGGTCTTAGTGGCCTGGTGGCGGCTCATGGCCCGCCCGGCGCCGTGACAGGCGGAACTGAAGGACAGGGCCTCGCTGCGGCTTGTGCCCACCATCACATAGGAGGCCGTGCCCATGGTGCCGCCGATGAGCACCGGTTGGCCCACGGCCCGCAGGGCCGCGGGAATGGCGGGATGGCCGGGGCCGAAGGCGCGGGTGGCGCCTTTGCGGTGCACGAACAAGGTCCGCCGCCGGCCGTCCACCTCGTGTTCCTCTTCCTTGCAGGTGTTGTGGGAGACGTCGTAGATCAGTTTCAGCTCCGCCCCGGGAAAACACTCGGCCACGGCCCGGCGGGTGAGATGGGTGATGATCTGGCGGTTGGCCAGGGCGCAGTTGATGCCGGCGCGCATGGCGCCCAGATAACGCCGGCCCAGGGACGAATGCAGGGGGGCGCAGGCCAGCTCCCGGTCCGGCAGGGTGATGCCGTAGTCTTTGGCGCTGAGGGCCATCTCTTTCAGAAACTCGGTGCCGATCTGGTGACCCAGCCCGCGCGAGCCGCAGTGGATGCTGATGACCACATCCCCTGCGGCCAAGCCGAAGGCCCGGGCCACCTCGGGGTCGAACACCTCGGCCACGTGCTGCACTTCCAGGTAATGGTTGCCCGAGCCCAGGGTGCCCATTTCCCGCCGTTGGCGTTTTTTGGCCTGGGCGGACACCCGGGCCGGTTCAGCCCCGGCCATGCAGCCTTGTTCCTCGGTGTGGGCCAGGTCGTCTTCAGTGCCGTAGCCCTGCTCCACCGCCCAGCGGGCACCGCCTTTGAGCATGGCCTCCATCTGGCGCTCGTCCAGCGTGATGGCGCCGGTGCTGCCCATGCCGGCGGGCACCGAATAACAGAGCAGACCGGCCAGCTCTTTTTGCAGCGCCAGCACCCGGTCTTTGCTGAGGCCGGTGGTCAGCGTGCGTGCCCCGCAGGAGATATCGAAACCCACGCCGCCGGCGGAAATCACGCCTCCTTGCGCGGGATCGAAGGCCGCCACGCCGCCGATGGGAAAGCCGTAACCCCAGTGGGCGTCGGGCATGGCGTAAGCGGCTCTCACGATGCCCGGGAGGGTGGCCACATTGGTCACTTGTTCGAAGACTTTGTCATCCATGTCTTCCATCAGCCTGGGACTGGCGTAGAAAACGGCGGGCACGCGCATTCTGCCGCTGGGTTCCACGCGCCACTGGTGGTCGTTGATGCGGGTGAGTCGGGACAGGTCCATGGCAGTCACCTCCGGTGGGGCGCTCCTAGACGTCAACGACGCATTGCGCCAGCCACTCCTTGCCCTTCTGGGCGACGCGCAGGGCGGTGTAGGTGGCCCCTTTGACCTCCACCGCCGGGTGGTGGCGGGTGAGGTCAATGGGCTCGCCCCAGGCCGTGGCCTGCAAATGTGAATCTTCGATCTGCACATCGAAGCGGCCGAACAACATGTTGCGCGTGGCCATTTCAAAAATCAACGCATTGAGGAAATCCACCAGCAGCAGTTCCCGATCCGGAGCTTGGGCGCGAACAGTAACCGCCGTGGCGGGTGTGACCCGG
>DRLM01000025.1 GCA_011375345.1 Gammaproteobacteria bacterium | reverse complement strand
TGAGCAGACCATCATGGATGCGCTGTGGCCCGACGCGGAAGGCCACCAGGCACAGTCGAACTTCAAGACCACGTTGCATCGTCTGCGCAAGTCCCTGGGCGAGCACCCGGTGCTGGAACTGACAAATCATCAACTGAGCCTGAACGGAAAATATGTGTGGGTGGACTGCTGGGCCATTGCTCGCCTGTTCGAACGTGCCGAGGCCAGCGTTGCCGGCAGGGACACCGCGCAGTGTCACGATTTACTCCTGCGCCTGATGCGCCACTACGGCGGGCATTTCCTGGCCAGTGAACCCGCGAGCTGGGTCGTGCGACAGCGGGAGAAGATGCGCAATTGCCTTGTCCGTTGGTCCGTGCAATTGACACGCTGTGTCGAGGATGCCGATACCCAGGCGGCGCTGCACAGTTACCGGCACCTGCTGGAAACCGACCCGCTGCTGGAGGAGGCCTGGCAGGGGCTGATCCGCTGCCATCTGGTGGAGGGGCGGGAAGCCGAGGCGCGGGCCTGTTACGAAAAGTGTGTCCAGGTTTTCACCAGCAGCACGGGATGTGCACCCTCGGCAGCAACCCGTGCCTTGCTCAACAGCTGATTGCAGCCTGTTTCCCCGTCTCAGATTCGGAGGGCTTTTACTCCTTATCATGGGAAACTCCCGAGCCGGAGTAACCTCTGTGTAACCCTCCCCCCCTTATACTCGCGGCTGGCTTTCCTACAAGGTTCTCGAATCGCCACCCCTGGCAACATGCGCCGGGATTCGAGGGATGGGTGCACCCCGGCAATGGGAATATGGGTGGGTGACTGTGCTGCACGGCCGTTTCATGAACAGCTTGTCGTATGCGGTAGTCCTTTTGGCAGGAATTGCCTGGCTGTTGCCGGGCGCCCTGTGGGCGAGCATTCGCGTGTCACCGCCTGCCGATCCCGTCTACCAGGGCCAGCCGCTGACCCTGACCGTGACCCTCGTGGACCAGGCCCTGCAGCGGGGCGAATTGTTCTACCGTCCGGTGGGCACACGGTATTTTCAGCGCATTCCCTTGCAGGTGCTGGGCCGGCAGTCGGCGCGCGCGATCATACCGGCCTCCGCCGTCGTTGCCCCGGGCATGGAATACTATGTCCGCATCATCGACCCGCGCGGCCGGCCCTTTTCAGCACCCCTCAATGCGCCGGCCACGGTGCACCGCCTGGCGGTACGCGCGGCGCCGGCGCCTGGCGCACTGAGGCTGCTCAGTCCCGCCACGGATGCCCCGCTGCAGGCCACGGAACTGCGCGTGGAGATCAGCGCCGATCCCGACCGCTTTCGCTTCGCGCCCGACAACACCACCCTGTTGCTGGACGACACCGATGTCAGCAGCCTGGCCCGGTTCAGCGACGGCCGCCTGTGGTTCAGCACCGGGCTGATGCCGGCCCCCGGCGAACACACCCTGCTGCTCGCCGTGGCGGACAGCAGCGGCCGCATGCACGAGAAATCCTGGACCTTTACCGTGGGCGAGGCGGAAGGGGAGGCCGGCGGCGGCCTGTTTGCCGAGGGCGGCCTGTCCTTCAACTATGGCAATCAGCTACAGAACAGCGCCGGGACCGGCGGCGACAGCGCCAGCGCCAACCTGAACCTGGAGGCCGGCCTGCGCCGCGGGCAATGGGAGACCCGGCTGCGCAACATCAACCTGCAATACCTGAAGGACAGCCCCACGGAGGACGTCACCCTCAGCTCCGGCTTCAACCTGTCCGTCACCGATGGCGAGCAACTGGCGGAATACGGTGACGTATCCATCCGCGAAACCGCGCTCAGTGCGCCATCCTTCGCGCGGCGCGGTTTCCGGGCCAGGCTGAAGGGCGCCGGTAACGAGCTGCGGCTGTTCAACGTCAACGCGGAGACCGTCACCGGCATGGATGCCGGCATCGGCGATAGCGGCCAGCAGGTCTACGGGCTGTCCCTGAGCCGCTCCCTGCTGTCCGGTGACCGCCTGCCCATGACCCTGGCCTACATCACCGGCGAAAACCAAGCCGCCAGCGGCGACAACAGCGCCAGCACCGGCACCCCCAGCAAGGGGGACGTGCTGGCCCTGGCCCTGGAACATAGCGCGGGGGACACCACCCTGAAGACCGAGCTGGCCCGCAGCGGCTTCGACGCCGACACCACCGACGGCACCGGCAAGCAGGGCGACTTTGCCGGCACCGTGGATTTGTCGCAACGCCTCGGCCGGCACTCCCTGGGCGCCAGCTATCGCTACTACGGCACCGACTTTGCCAGCATCGCCAACCCCAATTTCACCTCGGACCGCGAATCACTGGCCGTCAATGCCGGCGCCGTGCTGGGGGTATCCAACCTCGGCTTCAGCCTCAGCCGCAGCCGCGACAACGTCGGCAATGATGCCAGCCGCCCGGTGGTGGTGAGCACCGCGGCCAGCATCAGCTACGGCTTCGCCGCCGAGCCCTGGCCCAGTTTCAACGCCAGCTACTCCCGCGCCGCACAGAACAGCAGCAAGGAACCGGCGGGCAGCCAGCCGGTGAAAAACATCAACGAGACCCTGAGCATCGCCCTGGCCAAGTCCGCAAAGCGCTGGAACCTCGGGCTGAACACCAGCTACAGCAGGATCACCGACGACATCGGCAGCCTGGACAGCGAGACCCGGGCCGTCAACCTCAGCGGCGGTTACCTGCCGGCCAGCGGCCTCAATCTGAACCTGTCCCTGAGTTTCAATGAAAGCACCAGCGCCTCGGTGCTCAAGACCACGCGCATCGCCGCGCTCACCGCCAGCGGCTCCCCCGGTTTCGCGGATTTTCTCAACACCAGCCTGCAGGTCTCGTACATGGAAAACGAGGCCTCCGACGGCAGCCAGGATTCCACCAGTCTCAATGGCACCCTGCGCCTGTCCGCTGACATCAGCCGCTACAGCCGCAAATGGCTGCGTTTCCGCAGCGGCTCACTGGCGCTGAGCGCCAATTTCAGTGAGGTCACCGACCGGGTCAAGCCGGGCAACGACATCGACAGCCGCTCCGTGTTCCTGAGCATCAACCTGTTCACCCCCATCAACGGTTTATAGTGATGCGCGGCCGCGGCGATGATCTTCCATCACCCCGCCCGCAGGCCCGGAGCCCCTGGCGAGGCCGGCTGTGGGCGGCGGGTATCGTGCTGCTCATCGGCGGTTGCGGCAGCACGGTCGACACGGCCTCGACGGGCAGCGCGGCTACGCCCGGCGCGCCATACCGCATCACCGGCGCCGGCGGCAAGACCAGCGGCCCGCTGCAAATCACCCGCATCGAATTGACGTTCGCCAACCAGCAGGCTGAGGCCACGGTGCCGCAAGATGCCCGGTTGCACGCCCGCGCGGTGATCCGCACCGACGGCAATGGCCCGCTGCGCGCCACCTGGCTGGTGGACGGGCGGCCGTTGGAGACGGTGGCGCTGAACCTCAGCTTTGGCAGCACCGTGACCCTGCAAACCGGCGCCGGCACGCGCCTGCCCACCTTCGAGCCGGGGCCGCACAGCGTGACCCTGCGCGTGCAGGAGCCGGCGCCGCCGTTTCCGGTGCCGGTGATTCGCTACTTCGTGACGGGCCGGAAGACTAAGGGGAACTAGGCGCAATATGGCACGGATGTTCTCACATGGCCGATGGGCGGCTCGCGGGGCAGTCATCATGTCGGTGCTGATGTTGTCGCTGGCGCGCGGCCTGCCGGCCGCCCCCATCGACCTGCAACTCGATGTCCAGAGCGGCCGGCCTTCCACCGCCGGGCCGCTGGTGATCAACCGGGTGGAACTGCAATTCGAAAACGGACGGGGGGACATCACCGTGCCACTCAACGCCAGCCTCAAGGCGCAGGCCCTGATCAACTACACCGGCAACGGTGTGCTGGCCGCGCGCTGGGTGGTGGACGGGCGGCCCATCCAGCAGATCAACCGCAGCCTGTCCTTTGGCAGCGACGTGGTGATCGAAACCGGGGACATTCCACCGCTGCCCACCTTCGAGCCGGGCAGCCACCGCCTGAGCCTGCAGATCCTCCAGCCCCGCGCAAACCTGCGCATTCCCGTCCTGCGTTACTTCGTGCGCGGCACCGCGGCCGGTGGCCGCAGCCTGCAGCCGACGCAGCCCGCCAACGGCATGAACCTGTACCGCGACCAGCTCGCCTT
>DRLM01000024.1 GCA_011375345.1 Gammaproteobacteria bacterium | reverse complement strand
TTGAGGAAGTAAAAGACGAGAAAAAATAATGGCTCCGGGTTATTGGGTCGGCGCGGCCGGCCTGATATCCTGACGCGCTTGTTCGGGGGCGGCTCAGCGGGAGCGCCCCCGCGTCATATCGAAGATTGAAGACCACCGAACTGCGATGTTTCCATAAGAATGGCTAAGAAGGATTACTACGAGGTTTTGGGCGTGGCCCGTAACGCCAGCGACGCCGAGCTGAAAAAGGCTTACCGCCGGCTGGCCATGAAACACCATCCGGACCGCAACCCCGGTGACAAAGTGGCGGAGGAGCGTTTCAAGGAAGCCAAAGAGGCCTACGAAGTCCTCGGTGATCCGCAAAAACGCGCCGCCTATGATCAGTTTGGTCATGCCGGCGTCGATCCCGGCGCCGCCGGAGCCGGAGCGGGCGCCAATTTCAGCGACGTTTTCGGTGATATCTTCGGTGATATCTTTGGCGGCATGCGGGGCGCCGGGGGTGGCAGCCGGGCTCACCGCGGCGCTGATTTGCGATACAACCTGGAGCTGAGCCTGGAGGAGGCGGTGCATGGCACCACCTCCAGGATCAAAGTGCCCGCTCTGGTCGTCTGCAAAGCCTGCGCGGGCAGCGGGGCGCGCGAGGGGACTGAACCGAGCACCTGCCCCACCTGCCACGGTCAGGGCCAGGTGCGGATGCAGCAGGGCTTTTTCTCCTTGCAGCAGACCTGCCCCCGGTGCAGCGGCACCGGGCAGGTGATCAAGGATCCCTGCCGTCGCTGCCGCGGGCAGGGGCGGGTGCAGGAGCAAAAAACCTTGTCGGTGAAAATCCCCGCAGGGGTGGATACCGGGGACCGCATCCGTCTGGCCGGTGAAGGTGAGGCGGGTGACCATGGCGGCCCGCCCGGCGACTTGTATGTTTACGTCAAAGTAAAAGAACATCCCATATTCTCCCGCGAGGAGAGCAATCTGTTTTGTGAAGTGCCTATCAGCATCACCACCGCGGCCTTGGGCGGTGAACTGGAGGTGCCCACCCTGGATGGCCGGGTGAAGCTCAGGATAGACCCCGAAACCCAAAGCGGGAGCCTGTATCGTCTGCGAGGCAAAGGGGTACGCTCGGTGCATGGCGGGCCGGTGGGCGATTTGTTTTGTCGGGTGGTGGTGGAAACGCCGGTGAACCTGACCCCGCAGCAACAGGAACTGCTGCGCCAGTTTGATGAATCCATGAAAGCCCGGGCCCACAAGCATTCCCCCAAGCACAAATCCTGGCTGGAAGGGATCAAGAAATTTTTCGAAGACATCAAAACCTGAAACAGGCATCAGGGTTCGTTTTGTCCTCAGTGTCTTCGTGGTGAACTGAGCAGCTGTTTGATTGTAAGGAGTGATGATTTGATCCGAATCGCCATTACCGGCGCCGCCGGACGCATGGGACGCAGCCTGGTGGAAGCTTGTTGCGCCACGCCGGGGCTGGTGCTGGGCGTCGCCGTGGAACGTCCCGGTGGCACCGGAATCGGGGCCGATGCCGGCGAGATGGCCGGCATTGGCACAGTCCACGTGGCCATCAGCGACGATCTCGCGGCGATGGTGGACGATTTCGATGTGCTGGTGGATTTCACCCGTCCGGAAGTCACGCTGGCGAATCTGGCGGTCTGCCGGGAGGCCGGCCGGCGCATGGTGGTGGGCACCACCGGTTTCAGCGCCGGCCAACGCCAGCAGCTCATCGACGCCAGCGCGGAGCTGGCCATGGTGGTGGCGCCCAACATGAGTGTGGGGGTCAACCTGTGTTTCAAGCTGGCGGAACTGGCCGCGGGTGTGCTGGGTGACGACGTGGACGTGGAAATCATTGAGGCCCATCATCGCCACAAGGTGGACGCGCCTTCGGGCACTGCTTTGCGCCTGGGGGAAGTGGTGGCGCGGGCCCTGAGCCGGGATTTGACAGAGCACGCCGTCTATGGCCGCCAGGGTCACACCGGCGAGCGGCAGCGGGAGACCATCGGATTCGCCACGGTGCGTGCCGGTGACATTGTCGGTGAGCACACGGTGATGTTCGCCGGCATGGGCGAGCGGGTGGAACTCACCCACAAGGCCTCCAGCCGTCTCACCTTCGCCAACGGTGCCATGCGGGCGGCGAAATGGATCATGGACAAAGAGACGGGACTGTTCGACATGCAGGACGTGTTGGGCCTGCGCTGAACCCCGCCGTCGTTTTGCCGCGGGGAGTTAGACACTGCCCTGTCTCATGCAGTAAAATTTCCGAAGTTTGTGTTTTTGAAGCGGGAGGCGCACCTCAGCAGGCGTTCTCCCGCTTTGTATATGGGTAACGGGGGTAGAAGTTTGAGCCAGCCCGCCATCTTGGTTCTGGAAGACGGATCGGTATTCCACGGGGAAGCCATTGGCGCTGCCGGGCAGAGCGTGGGAGAGGTGGTGTTCAATACCGCCATCACCGGTTATCAGGAAATTCTCACCGATCCCTCGTACCGCCGCCAGATCGTGACCCTGACCTATCCCCACATCGGCAACGTCGGGGTCAATCCGGAAGACGAAGAGGCCGCCGTCGTCCACGCCAGCGGCCTGGTGATCCGCGACCTGCCGCGGCGGCCTTCCAGCTGGCGCTGCCAGGATACCTTGGGGGGGTATCTGCGGCGTCACGGCGTTGTCGCCATTGCCGGCGTTGACACCCGCCGCCTGACCCGCCTGCTGCGGGAGCAGGGCGCCCAGAACGCTTGCATCGTGGCCGGGGCGGGCGTGGACGAGGCCGCCGCCGTGGCAGCCGCGCGCGCGTTTCCCGGCCTCAAGGGCATGGATCTGGCGCGGGAAGTCACTGTGGCGCAAGCGTACACCTGGCTGCAGGGGGGGTGGACGTGGGCCGGTGGCCACGCCGAGCCGCCCCGGCCGGTGGACGAATATTTGTTTCACCACGTGGTGGCCTACGATTTCGGCGTCAAGCGCAATATCCTGCGCCTGTTGGTGGAGCGCGGCTGCCGGGTGACGGTGGTGCCGGCCCAGACGCCGGCCGCCGAGGTGCTGGCATTGCAGCCGGACGGGGTGTTTCTCTCCAACGGCCCCGGCGATCCAGAGCCCTGCGCCTACGCCATCGCCGCCGTGCGCGAGATTGTGGCCACCGGAATACCGGTATTCGGCATCTGCCTGGGGCACCAGATTCTCGGCCTGGCCGCCGGCGGGCGCACGGTGAAAATGAAATTCGGCCATCACGGCGCCAATCACCCGGTGCAGGACCTGGCCAGCGGCCGGGTGATGATCACCAGCCAGAATCACGGTTTCGCCGTGGACGAGGCCAGTCTGCCCGCCCATGTGCGGCCCACCCACCGTTCCTTGTTCGACGGCTCCCTGCAGGGTTTGCACTACTGTGACAAACCGGCTTTCGGCTTTCAGGGCCATCCCGAGGCCAGCCCCGGTCCCCACGATGCGGCCGGCTTGTTCGATCATTTCATTGGTTTGATCAAAAGCCACAAGTCGCAAGGGGGGCGCGCAGCGCCGGCCGCCTGACATTTCCATCCATGCCAAAACGCACTGATATCCATTCCATCCTCATCATCGGCGCCGGTCCCATCGTTATCGGCCAGGCCTGCGAGTTCGACTATTCCGGGGCCCAGGCCTGCAAGGCCCTCAAAGACGAGGGCTACCGGGTGATTCTGGTGAACTCCAATCCCGCCACCATCATGACCGATCCGGAGATGGCGGACGCGGTCTATATCGAGCCGGTGAACTGGCAGATCGTGGCGAAGATTATTGCCAAAGAGCGGCCCGATGCAGTGTTGCCCACCATGGGCGGCCAGACTGCCCTCAACTGCGCCTTGGACCTGGCCAGTCACGGCGTGCTGGCGGAATACGGCGTGGAACTCATCGGCGCCTCCCGCGATGCCATAGACATGGCCGAAGACCGCGAGCGCTTTCGCCAGGCCATGCAGGAGATCGGCCTGGACACACCCCGCGCCGCCATTGCCCACAGCATGGAAGAAGCGCTGCAGGTGCAGGCGCAAATCGGTTTTCCCACCATCATTCGTCCCTCCTTCACCCTGGGCGGCTCCGGGGGGGGAGTTGCCTACAACCGGGAAGAATTCGTCGAGATCTGCGAGCGCGGCCTGGATCTGTCGCCCACCAACGAATTGCTTATCGAAGAGTCGGTGCTGGGTTGGAAAGAGTTCGAGATGGAGGTGGTGCGGGATTGCCGGGATAACTGCATCATTGTCTGTTCTATCGAGAACCTCGATCCCATGGGGGTGCACACGGGCGATTCCATCACCGTGGCGCCGGCCCAGACCCTTACCGACAAGGAATACCAGCTCATGCGCGATGCCTCCATCGCCGTGTTGCGCAAGATCGGGGTGGATACCGGCGGGTCCAACGTCCAGTTCGGTGTGGATCCTGAAAACGGCCGCATGGTGGTCATCGAAATGAACCCGCGGGTGTCGCGCTCCTCGGCCCTGGCCTCCAAGGCCACCGGCTTTCCCATCGCCAAGGTGGCGGCCAAGCTGGCGGTGGGCTGCACCCTGGATGAACTTCAAAACGAAATCACCGGCGGTGCCACCCCCGCCTCCTTCGAGCCCACCATTGACTACGTGGTGACCAAGGTGCCCCGCTTCACCTTTGAGAAATTCCCCCAGGCCGAGGCTGTGCTCACCACCCAGATGAAATCCGTGGGCGAGGTCATGGCTATGGGCCGCACCTTCCAGGAATCGCTGCAAAAAGCGTTGCGGGGTCTGGAAACGGGTGCCGACGGCCTGAGCGAGAAAATCGATCCCGGCGCCGATGAGGCCACCGAAACCCTGCGCCAGCGCCTGCGGGTGCCCGGGCCTGAGCGCTTGTGGTACGTGGCCGATGCCTTCCGGGCGGGCATGAGCGTGGCGGAGGTGCACGAGCTCAGCAGTATCGACCCGTGGTTTCTGGATCAGCTCGAAGAGCTGGTGCAGACCGAACAAGCCGTGCGGGCCGGGGGCTGGGAGGCGTTGGACCGGACGCGCCTGTTCGGGCTCAAACGACTGGGCTTTTCCGACAGCCGCCTGGCGGTCCTGCTGGGCACCAGTGAGCAGGCGCTCCGGGAGCGGCGCCATGATTTGGGGGTGCGGCCGGTGTACAAGCGGGTGGACACCTGTGCGGCGGAATTCGCCGCCAGCACCGCCTACCTCTATTCCACCTACGAGGAAGAATGCGAAGCGGCGCCCTCGGCGCGGGACAAGGTGATGGTGCTGGGGGGCGGGCCCAACCGCATTGGCCAGGGGATCGAGTTCGATTACTGCTGCGTCCATGCCGCCCTGGCGCTCAAGGAAGACGGCTACGAGACCATCATGGTCAACTGCAATCCGGAGACCGTCTCCACCGATTACGACACTTCCGACCGGCTGTACTTTGAGCCGCTCACCCTGGAAGACGTGCTGGAAATTATTGCCGTGGAGCAGCCCAAGGGGGTGATTGTCCAATACGGCGGTCAGACGCCGCTCAAGCTGGCGCGGGCCCTGGAAGCCGCCGGCGCGCCCATTATCGGCACCAGCCCCGATTCCATCGACCTGGCCGAAGACCGGGAGCGGTTTCAAAAGCTGCTGGGGGGGCTGGGCCTGCGGCAGCCGCCCAACCGCACCGCCCGCACCGCAGAACAGGCCGTGGCCCTGGCGGCGGCGATCGGCTATCCCCTGGTGGTGCGGCCCTCCTATGTGCTGGGCGGGCGGGCCATGGAAGTGGTGTACAGCGAAGAGGACCTGCTGCGCTACATGCAAAGCGCGGTGCAGGTCTCCAACGATTCCCCTGTGCTGCTGGACCGCTTTCTCGACAACGCGGTGGAAGTGGATGTGGACGCCGTCAGCGATGGCAGCGCAGTGATGATCGGCGGCATCATGGAACACATAGAACAGGCCGGGGTGCACTCCGGCGATTCGGCCTGTTCCCTGCCGCCCTACACCTTGAGTGACGGCGTGCAGGCGGCGTTGCGCCAGCAGATGGAGCAAATGGCCCGGGCCCTGAAGGTGGTGGGCTTGATGAACGCCCAGTTCGCCATACAAGACGACTTGATTTACGTACTGGAAGTCAATCCCCGCGCTTCGCGCACCGTGCCGTTCGTCTCCAAGGCCACCGGCCTGCCCCTGGCCAAGGTGGCCGCCCGTGCCATGATGGGCCGCAGCCTGGCCCGGCAGGGTGTGGGGGAACGGTGCCGCCTGGGTTTTTATGCGGTCAAGGAAGCGGTCTTCCCCTTTCTCAAGTTCCAGGGTGTGGATCCCATCCTGGGGCCGGAGATGAAATCCACCGGGGAAGTGATGGGGGTGGGGCGCACTTTTGCCGAAGCCTACGCCAAGGCCCAACTGGCGGCCGGCAACGACCTGCCGCAGGGCGGCAAGGTGTTCATCAGCGTGCGCGATTGCGACAAGGCCCGCGCCGCTGCCGTGGCGAAGCGCCTGCGCCAGCAAGGCTTTGACATCGTGGCCACCCGCGGCACCGCCGCGGCGCTGGAGGCAGCCGGCGTGCCCTGCCAGCGGGTGAACAAAGTGCTGGAAGGGCGGCCTCACATTGTGGACATGATCAAAAACGATGAAATACGCTTGATCATCAACACCACCGATGGCCGTCAGGCGCTGGCGGATTCCTATACTATTCGGCGGGAAGCCCTGCAGCGCAAGGTCAGTTATACGACCACCATGGCGGGCGCGGAGGCCACCAGTCTCGCTCTTGACGCGCTGGACGAGAGCGGGGTTTATTCTTTGCAGTCACTACACCAGGAGCGGGGAGCATGACGCGAGTACCTCTCACGGCCAAGGGCGCGGCCCGTTTGCGCGAAGAGCTGAACAAACTGAAGAGCGTTGATCGTCCGCAGGTGATCAACGCCATTGCCGAAGCCCGTGCCCACGGTGATTTGCGGGAAAACGCCGAGTATCATGCGGCAAAGGAGCAACAGGCTTTTATCGAAGGGCGCATTTCTGAGCTGGAGGGACAGCTGGGCCGTGCCCAGATCATCGATGTCACCAGTTTGAACCCCGGCGGGAAAGTGGTGTTCGGCGCCACGGTGGATTTGATTGATGAAGAGAGCGGTGAGAAAGTGACCTATCAAATTGTGGGTGACCTGGAAGCCGATATCAAAAAAGGTTTGATCTCCATCAGTTCCCCCATCGCCCGGGCCCTGATCGGCAAGGAAGAAGGGGATGTCGCCGTGGTGACCGCGCCCGGCGGTGAGCGCGAATACGAAATCGTCGCCGTGCGCTATGAGTAAGCCGCCACCGGCAGCGGAAGGGATGACGCGTTTTCGCGGTATTGGTGAACGGATACTGCTTACGCTGTGGGTGGGAAGCCTGTGGGCTGTCGGTTACCTGGCGGTGCCCGTTTTGTTTCACGCGCTGGACGACCGTGCCCTGGCGGGCGAACTGGCCGGGCAGATGTTCCGCATTGTCAACGGGTTGGGTGTGGCCTGCGGGGCCTTGCTGTTGGTCAGCGCTTTTACCAGCGGCCTGTTGCGGCAGGAGCGCGGCCGGACGATCGTCATCGCCGTCATGACCCTGCTGGCCGGCGTTATGCTGTTTGTGATTCAACCACAGATGCAGTCCATCAAGGCCGAAGCGGCCTTGGCCGGCGCGGGGCTGGGCCCAGAATTCGCACGGCTGCATGGTCTGTCGTCGGCGCTGTATCTCGGTGCCAGCTTGTTGGGCTTGTGGCTGGTGGCCGGCTACGGCAGCCGGCGGGCGGCTTAAGGGAGTTCAAGACGCGGTTGCTCCACGTTGCGGCGGAAGAGCAAGGCGACGTGGCCGATGCGCTGCACCGGCTCGGCGCCGCAGGTCTCACACAGCGCCTGAATGATCCGGCTCTTTTGGTCCCGCCCGGCAGCGCTAATGCGGACTTTGACCAGTTCGTGGCGCAGCAGGGCGGCGTCGAGTTCCCGGGCCACGGCGGGCGTGAAGCCGGCATTCCCAACCAGCACCACGGGTTTCAAACCATGGCCCAGGCCACGTAAATGGCGTTTTTGCTTCTCAGTCAACATCTCATGTCCGATTCCGAAAAACGCAAAAGTATAGCACCCGGGCGCGGCTTCGCCGTGGCGGGAAGCCCCTTCAATGCTGTGAAGCTGGAACTGGCGGTGGCTTGCGTGGCGGCGGCGGTGCTGCTCCTGGTGATCGGTACCTTTGTCGAAAACCGGCTTGCCCAGTTGATCGTCATTGCCGCGTATGGCGGCGGCGCCGGTTTGTGGATAGTGTGGCGCGTTCGCCGTATCAGTCATGGCCAGAGCTAAAAGCAGCAAACGCTGGCTCAGGCGCCATTTTTCCGACGCCTACGTCAAGGACGCACACAGATCCGGTTACCGTTCCCGCGCTGTTTATAAGCTTTTGGAGATCGACCAGCACGCTCGTTTGTTCAAACGCGGCATGACTGTGGTGGACCTGGGCGCGGCGCCGGGCGGCTGGTCCCAAGTCGCCGCCGGGCGGGTGGGGCCCGCCGGCCGGGTTATCGCCCTGGATGTATTGCCCATGGATCCCTTGCCGGGCGTGACTTTCATTCAGGGGGACTTTCGCGAAGAGGCCGTGCTTGAGAGCCTGATGCGCCGGCTGTCGTCCCGGTCGGTGGACCTTGTCATATCCGACATGGCCCCCAATCTTTCCGGGGTGAAGTGTTCGGATCAGGCCCGCGCTATGGACCTCGCCGGGCTGGCCTTGGATTTGGCGCGGAACGTGCTTGGAGAACAGGGCGCGTTTTTGGTGAAAGTCTTCCAAGGCGCGGGCTTCGACGATTATATCCGGGCGCTTCGTCAGACCTTTGCAACCGTGGTGACCCGCAAACCCAAAGCCTCCAGGCCGGACAGCCGTGAGGTCTATTTGCTAGCCAGGAACTATGTTTTGTAATAAGGTCTAAGTTTTACCGAAGCCGGTTTCTATTTCCTCCCTCACGCAAGATTTGTGGGGGAATTCTCAGCAAAGAGGTAAGAACCTT
>DRLM01000023.1 GCA_011375345.1 Gammaproteobacteria bacterium | reverse complement strand
CCGCCGATGCCGGTGTCTCCCGCCAAAGCCCCATCCACCATTTGCAACTGGCGCCGGGCGCGCCGGCCCAGGTCGGCATTGTGGGTGACGACGATGAGGGTGATGCCGTCGGCGTTCAAAGATTCCAGCTGTTCTATCACTTCCAGGCCCGAGCTTCGGTCGAGGTTGCCCGTGGGTTCGTCGGCCAGCAGCACGCTGGGGCGCATAATGGTGGCGCGGGCGATGGCGACCCGCTGGCGCTGGCCCCCGCTGAGCTGGTCGGGACGGTGCTGGGCGCGGTGGGACATGCCCACGGCGGCCAGTGCCGCGTCCACCCGTTTTTTGCGTTCGGTGGGTGCCACGCCCGCCAGCACCAGGGGCAGGGCGACGTTGTCATAGGCGCTCAGACGCGGCACCAGGTGGAAGAACTGGAATACAAAACCCACCGTGTTTTGTCGCAGCCGGGCCAGCTCGGCGTCGGAAAGTTCAGTGGTGTCCCGGCCGTTCAAGCGATACCGGCCCCGGTCGGCGCGGTCCAGCAGACCGATGATGTGGAGCAGGGTGGACTTGCCCGAGCCCGAGGGGCCCATGATGGACAGGTACTCGCCCGCTTCGATGGCAAGACTGACGTTGTTCAAGGCATGCACGGGCTGTTCGCCCACCTGGAACAGGCGGTGGATGTGGTCCAGCTCGATCACGGCCTGGCGTTGTTGTCCACCGTGGTCACGGCACCGGGTTTCACGCCGGCGCGGTCCACCGATACCACCACTTGTTCCCCTGCTTGCAGACCGTCGAGAATTTCGGTGTAGGTCCAGTTCGACAGGCCGGTTTTCACGCGGCGCGCTTCCAACACGCCGTCACCAGGCCGCCGTACCAGCACTGTGTCAGTGCCGGTAACCGCCTCCGTGGGCACCCGCAGCACGTGCTTGCGCACATCGAGCAGGATTTCCACATCGGCGCTGAAACCGGGCAGCAGCCCCTTGAAATCAGCCGGGTCTTCGAACAGCACTTCTGTAGCCACCGTGCGCGCCTGCTTTTCCAGCTCCAGCACGTAAGGGGCGATGCGGCTCACCCGTCCGGCGAAGACTTTCTTCGCAAAGGCGTCCAGGCGGATGCGCACCGGCAGGCCGGGTTGAATGGCGGGGGCGTCCACTTCATCGATGGGGGCCTCGACGTACAGGCAGCGGGTGTCGACCAGATCCACGGCGGGCAGGGTGGCCACGCCCGTGGGGGAGGGGGTGACGAATTCGCCTACCTCGCCGTTCACCTCGGCGACGATGCCTTCGAAAGGGGCGCGCAGACGGGTGCGGTCGAGGGTGGCCTCCGCCACGGCCAGCCGGGCCCGGGCCACGTCCTGATTGGCCTGCGCCGCCCGGCAACTGGCGCGGCTGGCCTTGGCCTGGGTCACCGCCCGGTCGGCGTCTTCCTCCGCCACCAGTTTCTGCTGCCGCAGTCTGGAGATCCGCTGCGCTTCCCGCTCGGCATCCCCCGCCAGCAGGCAGGCCTGTTCCCTGGCCGCCCGGGCGGCGTCGGCCTCGCTTTGCGCCAGATGGGTTTGCGCCGTCAAATCGTCGTTCCACAGCTCCAGCAGCATCTGTCCGGCACCGACCCTGTCACCCTCGCGCACATACAGGCGGGCGATCTGTCCCCCCTGCGCCGGCGCCAGCCTGGCCCGGCGGCAGGCTTTCACCGTGCCCGCCCGGGTGTTGGCCACCGTGGCTTCCACCGTGCCCCGGTCCACCGCCTGTACAATCACCGCCAGCGGTTCAGGACGCGTGCCACGCCAGATCAATACCCCGGCGACGATGGCGACGAGCAGTACACTGGCAAGGCGGCGGGAACGTGCAGGCATCAGAACGGGCGCGGGCCATGTGAAGGTTCACTATAACCGCCTGCCATCGCGGCGTGAACCCCGCAGCCTGGCTTCCTGCCCCCGCAGAGGGGGGGCAGCGCAGCAGGGAAGCTCAACGGGCCGTTTCGGCCAGTTGCCTGTCCACTTCCCGCTCTGCGGCGAGCCAGTCTTCGGCGGGATTGCCGCCGCTGAAGCCACGTTTTTCCGCCTGGTAGTAGGCTGCTTCGGCGATCATTTGTCGCCTTTGCTCGGGGGTGATGACGACCGCAGGTAGTTTGGGCGAGCGGCGCCGGGGGGTGCTTGGGCTGGCGTTTGATTTGCCGGCCGCACTGCTGCCGCGTTTGCGGGTGTCTGCGCCGGCGGATTTTTTGACCTTGCCCCTGCCCCTGTCGTTTTTCCGTGCTTGCGCCATGGCTGCTTGATCCTCTCGCTGGTGGTGAACCCTGGTTATGGCGGAACAGTATGCGGGCTTCGGTGCCGGCGCTTTTGTCCAAGTATAGCGTAAGCGCCACAGCATCCACCCCTTGAGCTTGCCCCCGAGAGATGACAAGACCCCCCAGCACCCTTGCCAATGGGGCCCTGCGGAAAGCCATGTGAACGCTCCTTATCCGCTGATGAGTTCCCTGTCGGTACCGACCCTACTCTGCCGTGGCAGACGGCTCAACCCGCCACGGCAGCAACGCCTCGAACTGCTCCACCGGCTCGGCCGCACCGATGTGCTACAGGACATGACGCAGATAAGTGAACGGCTCAAGGCCGTTGGCTTTCGCCGTTTCGATCAAGCTGTAGATGGTGGCGCTGGCCTTGGCCCCGCGCGGGGTATCGGCGAACAACCAGTTTTCCTGCCCACGGTGAGGGGGCGGATGGCATTCTCGGCCAGGGTGTTGCTGAGGCGCAACCTGTACGCGTCAAGTTGTCGTCTTACGCCGTGCTTTCTCATCAGGCAGCGCGTTTGACATTGGTGATGTGGGAAGTCTTTCCGTTTCAGTTGGTGTAGGGTTGGTGAGGGAGTAAGTGGGTACTTTTTGAAATGGAAATGTCGACAGTTCTTTTATACAAAGTATGGCGAAGCGAACCCAGACGGCGAGCGCCACCAGCCCCATCAAGGGCCACGAATAGTGGTGTTGAAAAAATTTCCTATAAAAACGCACCATGCCCCTATGCATATGGTAAATAACGCGGATGGGTCTTTCTTTGCTGCAAGAGCCTTTGAAGTGTATAACCTCGACCGAGGGTACGAATAAAATTTTCCAACCAGCTTGGCTAAACCTCATGCACCAGTCTAGATCTTCGCAGTGCATGAAATAGCCCTCGTCTAAAGTGCCTACTTGTTCTATCGCGCTTCGGCGTACCAACATGAACGCTCCCGAGATTGATTCAACTGGCGTTGGATCTTTGGGAAGGGGGTCGTTGTGCAATAGAAAGGAGCGGAACCGGGGATGGTGCGGAAACGCGTGATATAGGTGCATGATACGTACGAAGGTGCGCCAGGGCGTCGGTACGGCCCTTCGGCAACCCGGTTGTTCACTACCGTCTGGGTTACGGATTAAACACCCTGCCATGCCTGCCGTTGGGTCTGATTCCATTACTTTTAGCATTTGGGGCAGTGTATCGGGGTTTACGATGCAATCCGGGTTTAGAAGGAGGACATAGCGTCCTCTGGCTCGCTGTATTGCTATGTTATTAGCTCGGCTAAAGCCCAAATTTTTGCCATTGGAGAGAATGTGGACTTTCGGATTGCAACCCGACATCTGGT
>DRLM01000022.1 GCA_011375345.1 Gammaproteobacteria bacterium | reverse complement strand
CGATGCCCGGGAGCTGTTCCTCACCGCCAGTGTGGGCATCGGCGTTTACCCCGCCGACGGACTCGATGCCGGCACCTTGCTGAAGCACGCCGATACCGCCCTTTACCGGGCCAAGGAAAAAGGCCGCAACACCTACCAGTTTTTCAAGGCGGAGATGACCGCCAAGGCCCTGGAACGTTTGAGCCTGGAGACGCAGTTGCGCCGGGCCCTGGAACGGGACGAGTTTTGTCTTCACTACCAGCCCCAGGTCAGTGTGGCCAGCGGCAGGATCGTGGGCGTGGAAGCTCTGCTGCGCTGGGAACACCCCGCCCTGGGCGTGGTCTCCCCGTTGGACTTTATTCCCCTGCTGGAAGAGACGGGGCTCATTGTGCCGGTGGGTGAATGGGTCTTGCGCAGTGCCTGCCAGCAGGCCCGACGCTGGTGGGCGGAGGGCGTCTGCCCCTTCAGCGTGGCGGTCAACGTCTCCCCCTTGCAGCTCAAATCCCCCGCCTTGCTGCCCTTGGTGGAAGATCTGGCCGGGGATTGCGGCGAGGCGCCGGCCGGTTGCCACCTGGAACTGGAAATCACCGAAAGCCTGCTCATGGAACAGGCCCGGGAGAGCGCTTTGCAGTTGGAGGCCCTCTCGGCCCTGGGGGTGGGCATCGCCCTGGACGACTTCGGCACCGGCTATTCCTCCCTGTCCTATCTCAAACGTTTTCCCATCGACAAAGTGAAAATCGACCGCGCCTTCATCGACGAGGTGAGTTCGGACCCCGGTGATGCCGCCATTGCCACCGCCATTATTGCCATGGCCCACACGCTGAACAAAGAAGTGGTGGCCGAAGGGGTGGAAAACGAGGACCAACTGGCCTTCCTTCGAGCCCGGGGCTGCGACAAATGGCAGGGTTTTTTAAAGAGCCGGGCTGTTCCCGCCACCGCCGTCACCACCATGCTGGCTGCCCAGGTGCCGCCCCGGCGTGAACCCGGGCCTTCCCAGAGCGACTGACACGGGGGTCGAAGCGACCGCCGCGACCCCGGGGGCTGACAAGTGGCGAGGGTGAATCTGTTCGCGGTGCTGGCGCTGGGCGCCATCGTGTTGCTGCTTGCCGGCAGTTTTCTTGCCGGCGCCCATCTGAGCGCCCCCCACCACGCCGAGGTGGGCGACCCGCCCCCGGATCTGCCCGCCGAGGCGCTGTGGATCCGCCGCGGCGAGACCTTCCTGGCCGCCTGGTTCATTCCCGTGGCCAGGCCCCGGGGGGCCGTGCTGCTGCTGCACGGGGTACGGGCCGACCGCCGTTCCATGGTGGGGCGGGCGCGGTTCTTCCAGCGCCACGGCTACGCCGTGCTGATGGTGGATTTTCAGGCCCACGGCGAAAGCGCCGGCAAGGCCATCACCTTCGGCTACCTGGAATCCCGGGACGCCGAGGCGGCCTTTGATGTCCTGCGCGCGCGCCTGCCCGGCATGCCGGTGGGGGTGGTGGGGGTGTCGCTGGGCGGGGCCGCGGCCGTGCTGGGGGAGGTGGCGGAGCGGGCCGATGCGCTGGTGCTGGAAGCGGTGTATTCCACCTTCGAGCGTGCCGTGGCCAACCGGCTGGCCCACCGGTTCGGCCCCCTGGCCCGCCATGCCTCTTTCGTCCTGAGCTGGCAGACCCTGCCCCGCTTCGGCATCACCCCGGGCTGGCTGGCCCCCATGGAACGGCTCGCCCGCCTGCGCACGCCGCTTTTGCTCATCGCCGGCGCGGCTGACCCCTACACCACGGCGGCAGAATCGCGGCGCCTGTTTCAGCGCGCCCGGGAACCAAAGCGCCTGTGGCTGATTCCCGGCGCCGGCCATGAAGATTTCCATGCCTACGCCCCCGACGAGTACGAGGCCCGGGTGGCGGCTTTTTTTGCCCGCCATCTGGCCCGGCCTTAGCGGGCGCCTTCTTCCTCCACCAAGGCCTGCAGCGGTGCCAGGTGGCGGGCGTAGTGTTGCCACCGCCCCACGGCGCTGCCGTACACCGGCCGGCGCACCTGGCGGTAACTGGCGGTGAGCACCCGGCGGGGGTTGGTGTGGGGCGCAAGGCAGCGGGGGTCAAAGGGCAGGCCGAGAAAGTCGATGAGGCGCCGGCTCACTGTCTCGGGCTCGCGCACCAGGTCTTCGTAGTCCACGGTGAGCAGCGCCAGCGGCAGGGTGTCGGCCCAGTGGGCCATGAGGCGGCGGTATTCGCGGTAATACCGGGCCAGATCGTCCAGATCGTAGCTGTAGGGATGGCGGGCACTGAAGTTGTGGGTGTAGCAGGACAGGCAGGTGTCCAGGGGGTGGCGGCGGCAGTGGATCACCCGCGCCTGGGGAAACAGCAGGCTGATCAGGCCCAGATTGATGAAATTCTGGGGCAGCTTGTCAGTGACCCGCCGGGCACCGGGGGCGAGGCGCTCCAGCTCAGCCAGGTAGCAGCCGGCATAGTGTTCCAGGTCCGCGGCGCTGAAGTGCTCCGGCGCCAGGCTTTCCGCCGCCCGGCCGCAGGCGGCGCTCATTTCATTGATGAGCGAGGGCAGGGTCTCCAGCTCGCCGCCGCCGGCCACCTGCGGATGGCTGCTCACGATTTGTTCCACCAAGGTGGTGCCCGAACGGGGCATGCCGACGATGAACACCGGCCGCGTTGAGCCGTGCCCGGCGCGGGCCGCGCCCCGAAGTGCCTCCCGCTGCCAGTTTTGCCGCCGGGCCGCCATGCGGGCGGCGAAGGCATCGCCGTCGAAATCGGCGCCGTGGCAGCGGTTGGCCCGCTGGTAATGCTTCCAGGCCCCTTCGTAATCGCCGGCGGCATCCAGGGCGTCTCCCAGGGCAAAGCTGAGGTATTCCGTTTCTGTGGCGCTGAGGCCGGGGTCAGCCAGGGCTTGTTGCAAGTCGGCGATGAGCGCGGCGCTGCCGGGCGGCTCCAGGCGGGCGCGCGCCAGCAGCACCAGGGGCTCGGCGCCATGGGCGGGGAGCAGGGCGGCCAGTCGGGTCTGGGCCGTGGCCGTCTCCCCCAGGCGTTCCAGGGTGCTGACCTCGCCGATGCGGGCTTCGAGAAAATCCGGCGCCAGGGCCTGGGCCCGGCGAAAGCCCGTGAGCGCCGTCTCCAGCTCCCCCATGTCCGCCTGCACCGCCGCCCGGGCGCACAGGGCACTGGCGCTCTCGGGTGCCAGGCTGAGCGCCTGTTCGTACAAGGCCCGGGCCTGGGGCAGATAGCCCTGCTGGTGCAGTGCCCGCCCGCGCAACACCAGGGCGTCGACCCGGTCCCCCTGCTGGGCCAGGCCGGCGGCGAAGCTGCGTTCCGCTTCGGCAAAGCGGCCAAAGTGCAACAGCACCCGCCCCAGGGAGAAGGCGGCGTCGGCCAGCTCCGGCCGGGCGGCGAGGGCGGCACGGAAATGGTGCTCGGCGCCCGCCAGGTCGCCGCTCAGTTCCAGCACTTGTCCCAGATTCAGGTGGGCTTCGGGAAAATCGGGCCTGAAGCGCAGGGCCTGGCGGAGCTGTCCGGCGGCCTCCCGCCACTGGCCTTGCCGGGCCTGGGCGATGCCCAGCATGCAGCGGGCCTCGGCATCGTGGGGCCGATGGGCGCAGACCTGGGCAAAGGCCCGCGCTGCTGCGGCATTGTCGCCGGCCGCAAGGGCGGCATAGCCTTTTTTGCGACGGGCGCGGGTGAGGGTGTTTTCTTTCGCCATAAATCCCTGTGTCGGCTTGTCGGCGCCATGTTTGACCGGCTGCCGGGGAGGCCCGCTGGGGGGGGATGATCCCTCAAAACATTGTATTGCGGGGCGCCGCCTTCGGCGCGAGGCCGCCGCTGCCAACGATCCGGGTCAATCGTCCCCCGCCTGTTTTGCTTCCTGCCAGCGTTTTTCCAGTTCTTCCGGTGGACATTGGGACACTTCCCGTCCCTGCTCGCGCAGGCGCTTTTCCAGATGGCGAAAGCGCCGTTCAAAACGGCGGTTGGCGGCGCGCAGGGCGGTTTCCGGATCCACCCCCAGATGACGGGCAAGGTTGGTGCAGGCAAACAGCACATCGCCCAGTTCATGCTCCAGCCGCCCAGGATCGGCGCGTTCCAGCTCCGCCCGCAACTCGTCGATCTCTTCGTGAAGCTTGTCCAGCACCGGCGCGGCTTCGGGCCAGTCGAAACCCACCCGCGCTGCGCGCCGTTGTAATTTGCAGGCCCGCGTAAGGGCGGGCAGGGCGGTGGGCACGCCGTCCAGCGCACCCCCCTGCGCGTCACCTTTGTCTGCCCGCTCCGCTGCCTTGTGCTGTTCCCAGGCCGCGGCCTGGGCCGCGGCGGAGTCAATCCTGGCCTCGCCGAAAACATGGGGATGGCGGCGGATCAGCTTGGCGCAGAGGGCGGCGGTGATATCATCAAAGTCAAACAGACCCTGCTCGGCGCCGAGCTGGGCGTGGAACACCACCTGGAACAACAAGTCCCCCAACTCCTCGCGCAGCGCCCCGGCATCGCCCTGCTCAATGGTGTCCACCACTTCATACGCCTCTTCCAGGGTATAGGGTGCCAGACTGGCGAAGCTCTGCTGGCGGTCCCAGGGGCAGCCCCCCTCGGGGTCGCGCAAGGCAGCCATGATGCCGAGCAGTTGAGTGAGGGCAGTGCTCAAAGCGTTTTCCTCGGTTAGGTCTTGAGAACGCTTAACATACGGCCTTCAGGGTGCCGGTTTCAAACTGGGGATTGAGTCCGCCGCGGCCTGCGGGCGGACTTTCTCCCCCTCAGGCACTATGATCATGCCACCCAGACGAAGCAGAAAGGCGTCCTCATGGAATGGCTGGAGCAACTGACCCGATGGACCGGCACCGTATCCGGACTGCTGTGGGGCAATGCCGTTACCCTTATTGCCCTGTTGGGCACCGGCGTCTACCTCACCTGGCGCCTGCGCCTGGTGCAGATCCGCGGTTTCCGTCACGCCCTGCATCTGATCGGCGGCCGCTACGCCAGCCACCGCGACGTGGGCGAAGTGTCTCATTTTCAGGCTTTGGCCACTGCGCTGTCCGCCACCGTGGGCACGGGCAACATCGCCGGCGTGGCCACCGCCATCGCCCTGGGCGGGCCGGGGGCCTTGTTCTGGATGTGGGTGACGGCTTTTGTCGGCATGGCCACCAAGTTTGCCGAATGCACACTGGCGCTCAAGTTCCGCGAAGTTGCGCCTGACGGCACCGTGGCCGGCGGTCCCATGTACACTTTGTTGCATGGCCTCAGGCGGCCCCGGCTGGCGGCCACCTTTGCCACTTTTGCTCTCATCGCCTCGTTCGGCATCGGCAACATGGTGCAGGCCAACTCGGTGGTGGACGGCTTGGGCTTCATCTTCCCTGCCGTCAGGGAAAGTGGCTGGCTGCCGGGTCTGGTGATGGCCGCCCTGGTGGGCATGGTGATCCTGGGGGGGGTGCGCCGCATCGCCAAAGTGGCCAGCATGCTGGTGCCTTTCATGGCCATATTGTACGTGGCGGCCGCTCTTTTGGTGCTGCTCAATCACTTCAGCGCCATTCCCGCCGCACTGCTCACCATTGTCAGCCACGCCCTCAACCCCTGGGCTGTGGGCGGCGCCGCCGTGGGCGAGGCCATCCGCTGGGGGGTGGCGCGGGGTTTGTTTTCCAACGAGGCGGGCCTGGGCTCCTCCCCCATGGCCCACGCCGCCGCCCGCACCAGGGAGCCCGTGCGCGAAGGCCTGGTGGCCATGATGGAACCCTTCATCGACACCTTGGTGATCTGTACCCTCACCGGCTTGGTGATCGTGGTTACCGGGGCCTATGCGAGCCGCCCGGAGGAGGCTGTCGGCGCCGCTCTCACCGCCTATGCCTTCAGCGAGAGTCTGGGTGATGCCGGCGCCTGGGTGGTGGGCCTGGGGCTGACCCTGTTCGCTTTTTCCACCATCATTGCCTGGAGTTACTACGGCGACCGCTCGGCCAGGTTTCTGTTCGGCGAGGGGGCGGTGCAGCCCTACCGGGTGGTGTACATTCTGGTGGTGGTGCTCGGCGCCGCCGTGCCCTTGCCGCTGGTGTGGAACCTGGCGGACATCACCAACCTGCTCATGGCGCTGCCCAATCTGGTGGGCCTGTGGCTGTTGGCGAAACTGGTGGTCGAACTGCGCACCGATTATTTCTCGCGCCACAGATGAGGGAGCGTGATTTGCCACCCTGGCCTGAGATCGACGGATTGATTCAATAACCGGAGGAACGACGGAATGCGAAACCGTCCGTTGACACGCCGGCCGGCGTTGCTGACGAAAACAGGAACCGCGGCCGTGCCTGTGGGGCGCTTTGAGTCTGGCACCCGGGCCTTTGGTTCTGATACGCCGTTTTCCGGGGCGGTCCGCCCCGCCGTGGCAGCGGGCGTGCCGGGCGGCCTGGTGCAACGCGCGCCGTTGACGCCAAAAGAACGGGCAGTGGATCTCACCTCAGGGCGTTTTCGCAATGACCGCCGGCTCCAGCGCGCCTTCGACAACACCCCGCCCATGGGTTTCGGCGAGGCCGGGGAGGCGGTGCGCAAAGTCCAGCAGGCCCTGCTTGATCTGGGCTTCGATATGCCCATCACGACCAGGCAGGGCACCCGGGAGCCCGACGGCGTTTTCGGCGCCGAAACCCGCCGTACCGTCAAAGCCTTCCAGACCATGCAGGGGATCGCCCGGGACGGCATCGTCGGCCGCCAGACCCTGGGCGAACTGGAGGGGCGCCTTACGGGCCGCCCCGCCACCGGCACCCCGGCGCCTTTCACCGTCCCGCCCGGCAGTGCGATTCACATTAGCACCGTCGATAAAACGCCGCCGCGCTTCGATCCGTGCACCAACGACCTGGGGTATGGAAAATTCATCTGGGAAGTGACATGGCGGACCAATGCGCGCAACGGTTACATTGTTCAGGAAATGGCCTCAGCGCAGCAGGGCGAATTTTGTACTGGCGGGCCGGATGCCGGCGTCGCGCCCGGGGCCCCCCTGTTCTGGGAAGCGTGGCGGGTGCAGCAGGACGGCACCGTGCACCCGCCCCCGGGCAGGGACACCTGGCAGGTTCCTGTGCCTCCGGCACACCGTGGCACCTGGCAGCTCACGGGCAGGGTGTTCTTTGTTGCGCAACTCGATCCCGCGGCCGGCTTCAAAACGGGCAATCTGGCCGCACCCCAGGCCGGCACCCTGTACGCCACCGCGCAGCGTCCGGCCCATCTGGGCCCGGTATTGATGACCCGTCACGCTGCCGGGCGCTGGGACTGCTGCGGCGATCGACGCGTGCATGAGCCCCGCGCCCCTTCCGGGGCGGCCGGCGGAGGCGGGGAAGCCGGCGCGGTTTCCGGCGGCGGGAGCGCGCGACCCGCAGCAGCAAAAGACGGGGGGCTTGCACCCCCACCCACCGGTGGCGGTGGGTCACCATGCCCCCCCGGTTACACCCAGTGCGACTTCATCGACCCGCGTCTCTCCGTTGGTGCGCAATACGCTCTCTACGAACTCTACCGCCGGGGCGCAAAAGCCTGCGCCGATGCCGTGGCCATGCTCAGCGCCGCCCGTTCCGCCATCATCCAGGGCGTGTACAAAGCAGACGAACGGCGGCCCGCGCAAATGGCGCAGCGTCACGGCACCCACTGGTGGAAACTGGTGCCGCCGGGCCGGGGGGCTATGCTGTTTGAGCAGGAAACCCCGCCCATGATGGTCTTTCGCAAACACCTGGCCACCGAGCGGCGCGCCCTGGCCACGGCACTGCAGAAAGCCTGGAACGCCTCAATGACAGGGCAGAGCGCGATTCCCCCCTGGCCGCCTTCGCTTAAACCCTGCCCTGCCAGGCCATCACCGCCTCCGCTACCCCCCGAGCAAAAACGGGCCTGTCCGCCCGGCACATTGCCCGATCCGTCCGGAACATTTTGCCATGTACCTCTGCCCGGTCAGGCCAACACCGAATGCACGGACGCACAGATGGCCACTGCCTTCCAGAGGCAGGAAGACTTTTGTGCCTCCGTCTATGCGGGGTTGGATCTCATTTGCAAACTGGGCCCCGGCGCCTGCGACCTGGGCGGCCCCTTCACCAAAGCTGCCTGCGAAGCCTACGAAAAATTTACCGGCAAGCCCGCACCGGGCAGCAAGCCCGCTGCGTGCAACGAACCCAGAGGCGCGTTCTACGAGAACTGCATCGTCAACACCCTGGCGGGCGGGCGATCCGCCATGCCCTGTTTCCCGGGAACGACGGATCAAATCCGGGAAAAATACCGCCGCTGGCCGGGGAGGGAACAGTAGGACCAGGGTCTGGCCCAAAAACCGCAATACCCCCTTTTTGCTATTCATTCGGAAGTCAGACTGGTTGATCATGCAAAGAGAGGAACCATTGTTCATGGCACCGGAACTGGAACAAACAGCAGTGAAAGTCTCGTTGTGAACCAAAGCTCCGGTTCACCTCACCCCACCCACACCGTCTTGGCGTTTTGAAACTCCCGCATCCCCAAATGGGCCAGTTCGCGACCGTAGCCGGAGGTTTTGATGCCGCCGAAGGGCAGGCGGGGATCGCTTTTTACCAAACCGTTGACGAAGCAGGCGCCGGACTCGACCCGGCGGGCGAAGGTTTCACCCCGTTTGGGATCCGCCGTCCACACGCTGCCGCCGAGGCCGAAGCGGCTGTGGTTGGCCAGCTTCAGGGCGTGGGCCTCGTCGCGGGCACGGATGATGGCGGCCACGGGCCCGAACAGTTCTTCGTCGAAGGCGGGCATGCCGGGGGCGACGTGGGTGAGCACCGAGGCGGGATAAAAGAAGCCGGGTCCGTCCAGCGGCCGGCAGCCCTGGGCGGCGACGGCGCCGCGCTGGATGCTGCTCAGGACCTGGGCGTTGAGCCCGGCGCGCAGATCCTCCCGCGCCAGGGGGGCGAGGCGGGTGGCGGGGTCGGTGGGGTCTCCCGCGTTCAGCGCCGCGGCGGCGCTGATGAAGCGCTCGGTGAAGTCCTCCAGTACTGCTTCCACCACAATGAAGCGTTTGGCGGCAATGCAGCTTTGTCCCGCGTTCAGATAGCGGGAGGTGACGGCCACGGCCACGGCCCGGTCCAGATCGGCGTCGTCCAGCACCACGCAGGCATCAGCGCCCCCCAGTTCCAACACGGTTTTTTTCAAATGGGCGCCCGCGGCCGCCGCCACTTTGCGCCCGGCGTTTTCGCTGCCGGTGAGGGTGACAGCGCGCACGCGGGGGTCGGCGATCACCCCTTCCACCTGGGCTGCGCCAATCATGAGGGTGCGAAACACCCCCGCCGGGAAGCCCGCCTCGCGGATCACCGACTCAATGGCCAGGGCGCACTGGGGCACGTTGGAGGCGTGTTTGAGCAGGCCGGTGTTGCCCGCGGCCAGGGCCGGCGCGGCGAAGCGGAAGACCTGCCAGAGGGGGAAGTTCCAGGGCATGACCGCCAGCACCGTCCCCAGGGGCTGGTAGGTGATGAAGCTGCGCCGGGCGTCGGTGGTGATGTGTTCGTCGGCCAGAAACCTGGCGCTGTGTTCGGCGTAGTAGTCGCATACCAGGGCGCATTTGTCGACCTCGGCGCGGGCCTCGCTGAGCAGCTTGCCCATTTCCAGGGTGATCAGGGCGGCCAGCGCATCGCGCCGGGACCGCAATACACCGGCGCAGTCCCGCAAGCGGGCGCAGCGCTGCGCCAGGGGTGTGGCTGCCCAGGCCGGGGCGGCGCGGCTAGCCTCGTCCAGAGCGGTGGCGAGCTGCTGCTCATCCCAGGCGTCGAAGCGTTGCAGGCATTGGCCGCTGGCGGGGTTGATGGTCTGGAATCCCATGGTGCTTCTTCCCGTGATGCGTGGGCGGTGGCGCTGTGGCTTGCAGTATACCCCCGCCCCTTGACCTCCAGAAGGCGGGCCGCGACAATCCAGCTCCGTTTGGCGCAACAAGACCGGGGACAGGATGGCGATGCAGAAGAAAACGGTTTGTGTATTGGGGGGGACCGGCTTTGTCGGCACGCACTTGGTGGAGAAGCTGGCCGAGGCCGGGTATCAGCTGCGGGTGCCGACCCGCCATCCCGAGCGTCACCGCGAGTTGCTGGTGCTGCCCCACATTGATTTGGTCGAGGCCGATGTGGCCGACGACGGTGCACTGGCGGCGTTGCTGGGGGGCTGTGCCGCCGCCGTCAATCTGGTGGGCATCCTTCATCCCCGGGGGGACGATACCTTCCAGCATGTGCACGTGGAGCTGCCACGGCGTCTGGCCCGGGCCTGCAAGGCGGCCGGGGTGCGCCGTCTGCTGCACATGAGCGCCCTGGGTGCGCACGCCGGGGGTGCTTCGGAGTACCTGCGCAGCAAGGGCCGGGGGGAGGATGCCGTGCACGCCGAGGCCGACGACAAGCTGGCGGTGACCAGCTTCCGCCCCTCGGTGATTTTTGGTCCCGGCGATCACTTTTTCGAGCACTTCGCCGGCCTGCTGGCGCGCGCACCCCTGCTCCCCCTGCCCTGTCCCCAGGCCCGCTTTGCGCCGGTATTCGTGGGGGATGTGGTCGGCGCCATGGTGCGGGCGCTGGTCCTCAAGGCCACCTGTGGCCAGCGCTATGATTTGTGCGGTCCCAAAAGCTATACCCTGCTGGAGCTGGTGGAATACACCGCCAGCGTGCTGGGTCTGAAACGGCGCATCATTCCCCTGTCCGACGCCATGTCGCGGCGCATGGCCCGGTTGGGCGAGCTGGCACCGGGCAGGCCCTTTACCCGGGACAACTACCTTTCCATGCAGACCGACGCTGTGTGCAGCGGCCCCTTCCCGGAGGTGTTTGGCATCACGCCGGGTGCGGTGGAAGCCCTGGTACCCTATTATCTGGGCCACCAGGACCAGCGCGGTCTGTACGACACCTACCGCCGTCAGGCGCGGCACGAGTATTGATTTTTCGCCACGGATACCCAGACCGCCGGTTTGAAGTTTCTTTTCAATTTTCGTAAGGCGCGGGGTGTGATCAACAAATCCCCCCAAGCTCTCCAAACCCCATGAACGTCTACCAAGTCGGCGGTTCGGTGCGCGATCAGCTGTTGGGTCTGCCGGTGAAAGACCGGGACTGGGTGGTGGTGGGGGCCACGCCCGAGGATCTGCTGGCGCTGGGGTACAAGCAAGTGGGCAAGGATTTCCCTGTTTTTCTCCACCCGGACACCCACGAGGAATATGCCCTGGCCCGGACCGAGCGCAAAACCGCGCCCGGCTATCACGGTTTCACCGTGCACGCAGCGCCGGATGTGACCTTGAAGGAGGATCTGCGCCGCCGCGACCTCACCATCAACGCCCTGGCCCTGACGCCGGACGGAACGCTCGTTGACCCCTTTGGCGGTGCCCGGGATCTGAAGGAGCGCTGGTTGCGCCACGTCTCCCCCGCCTTTGCCGAAGACCCCGTGCGAATCCTGCGCCTGGCCCGGTTCAGTGCCCGCTTTGCCCCCCTGGGATTTCGCGTGGCAGCGGAGACGCTGGCCCTGATGCGGGACATGGTGGCGGCGGGGGAGGTGGACGCCCTGGTGCCGGAGCGGGTCTGGCAGGAGACCGTGGGGGCCTTGGGCGAGGCCCAGCCGGCCCGGTTTTTTCAGATGCTGCGCGCCTGTGGTGCCCTGGCCCGGGTGTTTCCCGAGCTGGACCGCCTGTTCGGCGTGCCCCAGCCGCGCCAGCATCATCCGGAAATCGATGTGGGCGTGCACACCCTCAGCGTACTCACCCAGGCCGCCGCCCGCAGCGCCTCGCCCAGGGTCCGTTTCGCCGCTTTGCTGCACGATCTGGGCAAAGGCCTGACGCCCGCGGCCCAATGGCCCCGCCATCTGGGGCATGAGGCGCGGGGCCTGGCCGCAGTGAAGGCGGTGTGCGCCCGCCTGAAGGTGCCCCGGGAGTACCGGGCCCTGGCGCTGCTGGTGGGGGAGTTCCACGGCCACAGTCACCGCGCTTTGGAACTTCGGCCTGCCAGCGTGGTGAAGTTGCTGGAGCGGCTGGACGCCTTCCGCCGGCCCGAGCGCTTTGAAGAGTTCTTACTGGCCTGCCGGGCCGATGCCGCCGGCCGGCCCGGTTTCGCGGAGCGGCCTTATCCCCAGATGAGTTTCCTGCACCGGGCCTGGAGCGCCGCCCGCGCCGTCGATCCCCGATCCCTGCTGGCGGCGGGGTGGCAGGGTGCGGCGCTGGCGGGGCGCCTGCGGGCGGCGCGGCGCGCGGCCATCGCTGCCCTCTCCGCACCGCCCTGAGCTGTAGCCTGCTCCGCCCCGGCCGATACAGTGGCCGGGGAGTGACGCATGCGACAGGCTAAAAAAATTCCCGCCGGCGTGCCGGCGATCAAGCAGCGCTTTTTGCTGCTCAACCGCGACCGGCTGCGCCGGGCGCAGGCCGCCATGCGCGATTGGCAGCGGGACTTTCTTGATCTGTTGCCGCTGTTGTTTCACGTCAACCATCCTATTTTGCCGGGCTTCGTCTCCAAGAACACGCCGCTTGGCGTGTCCGACTACAAGCCGTCCAAAAACGCCCTGCACGCCGCCAAGAAAATTGCCAAAAGCTTCGAATTCAAACGCAGCGCCATTTTACGTTATGACATCCATGCCCTGTATCTGATGGGCAGCAGCGGCACCGTGGCCTATTCCAGCAAAAGCGATTTTGACATCTGGTTGTGCTACCGCCCCGAGATTCCGCCGGAACGGGTGGAGGAACTGAAAAGAAAAGCGATGCTGATTGAGCAGTGGGCGGACGGTCTGGGTCTGGAGGTGCATTTTTTCCTGATCAACCCCCGCCAGTTCCGCCAGGGACGCCACGATGATCTGTCCTCGGAAAGCAGCGGCACGGCCCAGCATTATCTGTTGCTGGAAGAGTTTTACCGCACCAGTTTGCTGATCGCCGGGCGTTTTCCCGCGTGGTGGCTGGTGCCGCCGGACCCGCCGGGCAGTTATCAGGTTTACCTCCAAGGCCTGGTGGACCGGCGTTTTGTACTGGACAGCGAATTCGTGGATTTCGGCGACGTGTCCCGCATCCCCGCCGAGGAGTTTTTCGGCGCTGCCCTGTGGCAGTTGTTCAAAGGCATCGACTCACCCTACAAGTCGGTGCTCAAGCTGCTGCTGATGGAAGTGTATGCGGCCCAGTACCCCAAGGTGGACTTGCTGTGCCAGCGCTTCAAACGGGCCATTCACGAAGGCGAAACGGATCTGGATCAGCTCGATCCCTACATGATGTTGTACCGCGTGATCGAAGAGCATTTGCAGGCCCGGGGAGAGGAAGAGCGGCTGGAATTCGTGCGCCGCTGTTTCTATTTCAAAGTCAACGAAAAACTGGGCACGCCCGACACCCCGCGCATCATCACCTGGCGGCGCGAGCTGATGCGGGAGCTGACCGGTTCGTGGGGCTGGAACACTGTTTACATGGAAATGCTGGATTCGCGCCGCGACTGGAAAATCAACCGGGTGCTGCGTGAGCGCAAGGTGCTGGTGGATGAGCTGACCCACAGTTACCGCCGCCTGTCCGAGTTTGCCCGCCAGCAGGCGGGTCTGGCGGCCATCAATGAAAAAGACATGACGGTGCTGGGCCGCAAGTTGTATGCGGCCTTCGAACGCAAAGCGGGGAAGGTGGAAATCATCAACCGTGGCATTTCCGACGATTTGTGGGAGCCGCGCATGACCCTGCAGCAGGTGCGGGTGCGCGGCCTGCAGGAAGTGTGGGCCCTGTACCGCGGCAATGTGCCGGCGGCGGAGCTGGAACAGCATGAACCCCTCAAGCGCGCCCAAAGCGTGAGCGAACTGGTGGCCTGGTGTTATTTCAACGGCCTGGCGGATGATCGCACCGCGGTGGCGCTGCATGTGCAAAAAAGCGAAATCAGCTTGCGCGAGTTGCGGAACATGATGCACAGCCTGCAGCGCCTCTATCCCCTGCGCGAGGCCTTGCGGTCGCGGATCGAAGACCTCGAGCGCGCCGTGGAACTGGTGTCCATGGTCTTGTTTGTCAACGTGGGCGTTGATCCGCTCAAGAGCCAGGCGCGCGCCGGCACCCACCTGACCACCAACCGCACCGACGCACTGAGCTATAGCGGCTTGTGTGAGAATCTGGCTTTGACCTTCGACCAAGTGTCGTTGAATTCCTGGAGGGAAGTGCTGACGGCGCGCTATACCGCCATAGAGGGTTTGCTGGCCTGTGTGGCCGATTATCTGCGCTGGTCGCCCCCCAGCAGCGGCAAGGCGCCCGTTGCGCCGATGGTGCTGTGTTTTTCTTCAGCCCGGGGTGAGGCCATCGCGCGTCGCATCAAAGAATTATTCAGCGATATTGTGGCGTGTTTCTACGGCGGGTCGGACAATGAGATCAAGCGTTATGTATTGGGGGTGGAGCAGCACTACTACGTGCTCAGGCTGGTCAATGATGCCCTGGATTTTACCGACGTGGGTCCCTATCCTGAGTTGTTGGACTATCTGGCTGCGGGGCAGCAGGGCTTTGCCCCGGTGGTGATTGACCGCTACGCGCTCAAAGAGACCCTGCTGCCGCGGATTTACAAGATCAACCGGCCGGGTGTGATTCAACTGGTATTTAAAGCGGGGCGGGAGTCGGCCGAGGTGTATGTGGTGGATGAGCGGGGCGCCTTGTTCCTGCAGGAAGTGGAATTCCACGAGCGCAGCGCGCTGATCAATCACTTTTCCGTGTTTTTCCAGGCGGTGTTGAAACGCCAGCGCTACGAGATGCTGCTGGAGGAGGGTGCTACGCCGGCGCCTGAAGTGGAGTTTTACGAGGCAGTGCTGGATGCCCAGGGCCGCCGCAAGCTGGTGAAGCAGGCGGTGGCTGCCATGCCTGCCGGCGGCCACTATTTCAATGTCCAGGTCATCGGCGAACTGGGGGCCGACAGCAAACCCAATTTCACCATTTATTGCGATCACGTGGAGTTCAACAGCCTGGAGCACGGTGAGCAACTGTTCCACCAGGTTGCCGCCCATATCCTGCGCCAGCGGCGCAGCGGCCAGCGCTATCCCATTTACATCACCGACATCGATGTGCCGCGCCAGATGTTGGGCGTGGAACAGGGCGGCTACATCCAGACCGTCCATTTCCTCAACCACAAAAAGCGCATCGAGCAATGGCTCAACGAGGCGCTGGCGCGGGTGGTGCCGGCCCCTCAGGCGTCTTGAACGGTGCGGCCAGCAGCCGGCGCAGCCAGCGCGAGATATCCGCTATTTCCTCGTTGCACACGCCGTGGCCCATGGCGTAGGTGTGCCATTGCACCGGGTAGCCCAGGCGTTTGAGGTGCGTCTGCGTGGCTTCGCCTGCCGCCAGGGGGATGACGGTGTCCTGTTCTCCGTGAGCTATAAACAGCGGCACATCGCGGTTGGCCGGCGAGGCCTCCTGTTCCAGTGTCGCGGCCAGGGGCAGGTAGGTGGACAGCGCCAGCACGCCGGCCAAGGGCGCACCATAGCGCAGCGCCGTGTGCAGGGCGACGGCGCCGCCCTGGGAAAAGCCGGCCAGCACGATGCATTCGCTGGCGGTGCCGCGGGAGCGCTCCGCATCCACCAGGGCAGCGATGGCGGCACTGGAGGCCCGTATTCCGGCTTCGTCTTCCCGCCGGGGGCTGAAATCCACGATGTCATACCAGCCCCGCATCACCGCACCGCCGTTGAGGGTGATGGGCCGCAGCGGCGCATGGGGAAAGACAAAGCGCACCCCCAGGCTGGCGGGCAGGCGCAGCTCGGGAACGATGCCGGCGAAATCATGGCCGTCGGCGCCGAGGCCATGCAGCCAGATCACGCTGGCTTTTACCGGCCCGTCGGGATTGAGCTCCACGCAGGGCAACAGCGTTTCTGTCATTATCCGGTTCCTGATTTCAAGCACGGGTGGCGCGGAGGGTTTATACTCCACGTCCTTTGATTTGGGTGGGAATTGTAACCGTTGCCAGCGCCTGTACACGAGCGTCTCTCATTCCGGCTCCGGCCTTTGCTGTTGCTGATTGCTCTGGCCGTGGCGCTGGCCGGCTGCGGCCAGAAAGGGGCGCTGTATCTGCCGGACAAGGAAAAACCAGACACCGGACGCGTGGCGCGCTGAGCGCTGTCCCCCTTTTGGTTGATGCAGCCCTGAGATCATGGATCATTTCACCAGCAAAACCGGTGTGCTCCACGCCGAAGACGTGTCTCTCGCCGACATCGCCCGGCGTTATGGCACTCCCTGTTATGTGTATTCCCGCGCCACTATCGAGCGTCACTGGCGCGCCTTTGCCGAGGCCCTGGCCGGTCAGTCCCATCTTATTTGCTATTCGGTGAAGGCCAATTCCAATCTGGCGGTGCTGAACCTCCTGGCGCGGCTGGGCTCGGGCTTCGACATCGTTTCTGTCGGAGAATTGGAACGGGTGCTCAGAGCCGGGGGCGATCCCGCCAAAGTGGTGTTCTCCGGCGTGGGCAAGCGGCGCGATGAACTGGCGCGGGCGCTGGCGGTGGGCATTCAGTGCTTCAACGTGGAATCCGCCGCCGAGCTGCAGCGCCTGCACGAGGTGGCAATGGAGATGGGCCGGCGCGCGCCCGTCTCCCTGCGGGTCAATCCCGATGTGGACGCCGGGACCCACCCCTACATTTCCACCGGGCTGAAGGAAAACAAATTCGGCATACCCGTGGACCAGGCCCTGGCCCTTTACGCCGAGGCCGCCGCCCTGCCCCATATCGAACTTGTGGGCATGGATTGCCACATCGGTTCCCAGCTCACCAGTGTGCGGCCCTTTGTCGATGCCTTGCAGCGGGTGCTGGTGCTGGTGGATCGCCTGGCCGGGCAAGGCATCGCCCTGCGTCATCTGGACATCGGCGGGGGTCTGGGGATTCCCTACCGCGACGAGGTGCCGCCCAGCCCCGGGGAATACGCCCGGGCCGTGAAAGCCGCCCTGGCGGGCCGGGAACTGACCCTGTTCATCGAACCCGGCCGGGCCATCGCCGGCAACGCCGGGGTGTTGCTGACCCGGGTGGAATACCTCAAGCACGGTCCCGACAAAAACTTCGCCATCGTCGATGCCGGCATGAACGATTTGTTGCGCCCGGCGCTGTATCAGGCCTGGCAGGCCATCGTGCCCGTGATACCCCGTGACGGCACCGCCGAAACCTACGACATCGTCGGCCCCGTGTGCGAAACCGGCGACTTTCTGGGCAAAGACCGCGCGCTGGTGCTGGCCGAAGGGGACCTGCTGGCGGTGCGCTCCGCCGGCGCCTACGGCTTCACCATGAGTTCCACCTACAACTCCCGTCCCCGCCCGGCCGAAGTGATGGTGGACGGGGCCCAGGCCCACCTGGTGCGGGCGCGGGAGACGGTGGAGGGCTTGATGGCGGGGGAGCGGCTGTTGCCGGGGTGAGGCCGTCCGGGGTGCTTGGTGGCGAGAGTTTTAGATTGACTTAGTCCTAAACTTAGCTATTAACCCGGCAATTAGGATTGTCGGGTTAATAGCGCGGCACAGGGATGTGCCGCCATTGGCGCAAGTCAATGCGAGCCCGCGAAATACCAGCCATTTCGCACAATGGTGCCCGTATTTCGCGGGCGGCAATCAAACAGGTCAGGACGACCTGTTTGATTGCCGGGTTAATAACAGTGCCGGGGTGCCCGTTTGTTGGGAGCAAACCTGTGACCACCGTCAATATCCACGAAGCCAAAACCCAGCTTTCCCGGTTGCTGCAACGGGCTGTCAACGGGGAAGAGATCATCATCGCCAAGGCCGGCCGCGCCGTGGTCAAGCTGGTGCCTGTGGCTCGCGAGGCCGGTGGGCGGCGAGCGGGGATGGACCTCGGAAAAGTGCGCATCGCCGATGATTTCGATGCCCCTTTGCCGGAAGACGTGTTGCGCGATTTTGAATCGTGAAGCCGCGCTATGTGCTGGATACGCACTGTTGGCTGTGGTGGAACGCCGACCCGGACCGCCTGAGTGCTCAAGCGCGGGCACTGGTCGCTGACGGCAGCCACGATATTCTGCTGTCCGCCGCCAGCGCCTGGGAAATCGCCATCAAACACGCGCTGGGCAAACTGACGCTGCCGGAACCGCCCGCCCGCTGTGTGCCGAGCAGGTTGGACGCCAACCGCATCGCTGCGCTGCCGATTCAACTGCGGCACACCCTCGAAGTGTCCGCGATGCCGCAGCACCACCGCGATGCCTTCGACCGGTTGATCATCGCCCAGGCCCTGTGCGACGGCCGCACCGTCGTCACCGCCGACAGGCGGTTCGAGCGCTATGGCGTTCCCGTGCTGTGGGCCGTGAATTGAAACGGTTCGGTGGCCGCGCAACCGGAAGTTTTTATAGTGAACCGCATCCCCGAACCCGAGCTCATGAACGACCCCGCCCAGGCCGCCGCCTACGCGGCGGCGGATTTTGAGGCGCCCCACAATCACTTTATCGAGCTGTTCGCCGCCTGCTTTCCCGGTGAGCGCGTCACCGGCCGGGTGCTGGATCTGGGCTGCGGTCCCGGCGATATTGCCCTGCGTTTTGCCCGCGCCCATCCGGGCTGCGAGGTGGAGGGCGTGGATGGCGCGGTGGCCATGCTGGCCGCGGGCGAGGCCCGGCTGGCGGCCAGCGGTCTGGCCGGACGGGTGCGTTTGCGCCGTGCCTATCTTCCCGATGACAGCCTGCCGCGCGCCGCTTATCACACCGTCATCAGCAACAGCTTGCTGCACCATCTGCGCGACCCTTCAACACTGTGGCAGGCTGTGCGCCACGCCGCCGCGCCGGGGGCGGCTGTGTTGATCATGGATCTGCGGCGCCCCGATTCGCGTCCGCAGGCCGAGGCCCTGGTGGCTGACTACGCCGCCGGCGAGCCGCCGGTGTTGCAGCGGGATTTTTTTCATTCTTTGTTGGCGGCGTACCGGGTGGAGGAAGTGGTGGAGCAGTTGGCGGTGGCGGGTTTGCCCCTCGCCGTGGAGCAGGTGTCGGACCGGCACCTCTTGGTGCACGGGCGCATGCCTTAGACTGTTGAAATATGCTATTGGCTCCTGCTCCCTCGGGGGAAAATCAAAGCGTTGCACTTGATTTGTCCCCTCACCCCGCCCCTCTCCCCCAGGGAGAGGGAGTTTTTCAGCAAGCTGTCAAATGCTGCCGGCGAAGTCCTGCTGCCGCCAGGCTTCGTACAGCAACACGGCGGCGGCGTTGGACAAATTCAGGCTGCGGCTGTCCGGCAGCATGGGAATGCGCAGTATCTGCTGTGCGGGCCAGCGGTCCAGCAGCGCCGCCGGCAGGCCGCGGGTTTCCGGGCCGAACACGAAACCGTCGTCGGGGCGGAAATCCACCTGATGATAATGCCGGCGGCCGCGGGTGGAGACGGCGAACAGGCGCGCCGGCGCTGCCGCCTGGAAAGCCTCCCAGCTGTCGTGCACCTGCAGGCGCGCGTATTCATGGTAATCCAGGCCGGCCCGGCGCAGGCGGCGGTCGTCCAGTTCGAAACCCAGCGGCCGGATCAGATGCAAAACCGCGCCACAGTTGGCGCACAGGCGGATGACGTTGCCGGTGTTGGGGGGGATTTCCGGTTGATAGAGCACAAGGTTGAACATGGGCAGGAGTCCGTGGGGGAAAGAAAAGCGGGCGTGCCGGTGATTACAATTTTCTTTCGATCATGTACTCGATCATTTCCTGCAAAAACATACGGTGCGGTGAGGGGGGGATCCAGCGCAATCGGTTGTCAAATATTTTCTTTGCCCGCAGGGTCAGCCGCCGGGCCACGTCGATGGCAAAGTCGATAGAGCCCAGGGCCTGCATGGTGTCGTAGACGAAACGCAGCTCCTCCTGGGTTTTTTCCGACCGGGCTTTGGCGTAGATGGCGAGCAGGCGGCGGCGCCCGGCGGCGCTGGCGCTGCCCATGGCGTGGACGACCATAAGGGTTCTTTTCCCTTCCGCCAGGTCGCCGCCGATCTCCTTGCCGTACAGGTGTTCTTCGGCGGTGAGGTTGAGCACATCGTCCTGGATTTGAAAGGCGGCGCCCACTTTGAAGCCAAAGGCGTTGAACTGGCTGAGTTCCCTGGGATGGAGCTTGGCAATGAGCGCGCCCACGCGCAGGGGGGCGATGCAGGTGTACCAGCAGGTTTTTTTGTAGCACATGAGCAGGTAGTCGCGCAGGCGTACATCCGGTGTGTTGCTGTACACCCAATCCAGTTCGATGGACTGCCCTTCGGTGGATTCCCGGGCCATGCGTTCCACATCGCGGATGATGGTGAGGGCCCGTTCCGGCCCCAGCGTTTCGACGTTGTGCAGCAGGGTGCGCAAGGCCAGCATGTTGAGGCCGTCACCCACGTTGGTGGCGATGGGGACGCCGTATTTGGCGTGCAGGGTGGGTTGGCCGCGGCGTTGTTCGGAGTGGTCTTCGATATCGTCGTGGATCAGAAAGGCGTTGTGGAACATTTCCAGCGCGGCGGCGGTGTCCAGGCCGTCCTCCAGGCGCCCGCCGCAGGCCTGGCACATGGATAAACATAAAGCCGGACGCAGGCCTTTGCCTTCCCGCAGAGGGTATTCCAGCATGGGGCCGTAGAGGGTGCGCTGGTAGCGGTTTTTGGGGACGAGCCGGTCGATGCGCGCCAGCACCAGGTCGCGGTAATAGGCCAGGGTGGCGAAGAAATGGTCGGTGGCGTTTTTGGGCCGCGCCCTTTTTTCCTTGGCCTTCATGCCCGGCATGGTTTGCGCCTTCGGGATTTCAGTGGCTGGAGGCCCGGCGCTCGCGCACCATGCGGTCCAGGGTGTGTTGCATCAGCGTGGTGACTTGATCAAAGCACCCTCGCACGGCGTCCCGGTCCCGGGCGGCTGCGGGGCCCAATCCGGGAAAGGTGATGGGGGCGCCGATTTCAATCTCTATTTTGGCGGGGAAGGGAATGATGTACGGGGTGCCCACGGTCAAACCCCAGGGCAGGCTTAAGCTGATGGGCAGGCGTTCGATGCCCAGTTTGTCCAGGCCCAGCTTTTGCGCCAGCTCGCGGCCGTTGTCCAAGACCATCAAGGTGTCGTGCCCGCCGGTGGTCACCACCGGCACAATGGGCGCGCCGTAACGCAGCGCCAGTTTGATAAAGCCGGTGTTGCCGCCGAACAGAATTTCATTGCGGCGGTAATAGGGCTTGTAGGCGTCATCACCACCGCCGGGATAGAGCAGCAGGGGCCAGCCCTTTTCCAATACCGCCATGGCCATTTTGGGGTGGGCGCTGACGCAGCCCAGCTTCATGGCGTGCACGTTCAAATAAGGGATGGTGAAAATGCCCGGGTGAACCATGGCGTACACCGGGCGCTCCGGTCCTTGATCCATAAACCAGGCGTGGGCGGTCATGCCGGTGTCCGCGGTGGTGATGCCGCCGTTGTGATTGCCGATGAGCAGCATGGGGCCGTCGGCGGGGATGTGTTCGAAACCGCGCGCCCGCACCCGGAAATAATAACGGTAAGCAGGTTCCTGCAAAGGCATGAACGCGCGCACGTAGTCGGGATCGCGGCGCCCGACCGACAGGCCGTCGTACAGGGTGGGGTCTTCGGTGTAAACGCTGGGCAGTATCAGCGACATGGCGGGCTTCGGCCGGCTGGGCTGTGGCGGGTAGTGTACCAACAAAGTGCGGGTTTGACAGAGCCCGAGCGGGCAGGGTGCGGCGGGGTTGGTCAGGGCTGAGATGTGCGCGGCTTCACGGTCCCGACAGCACGACTATGCGGCCGCCGGGAGCGCGCAGATTCAGGGGGGCGAGGTGGCGGCAGCTGAGTTGTTCCAGCTTGAGGGTGGCCAGGGTGGGCTCCGCTGCGGTGAGGTGGACACAAGGGGCTGCCAGGATAACGGGAGTCAGCTTCCTTGGCCAGCCCGGGCGCGCTGTTGCGCCGCCAGCGTCAAGAGGCGGTGGTAGGCGTACTCCGTCACCATCATATGCCAGCGCAGGTCGCGCACCACGTCGCTGGTGTAGCCCAGCCAGTGGGTGAACTTCATGGGCGCCCAGTAGCGGAACTGATCGTCGCCGGTCAGGTTGGCCAGGGTGGCCAGCAAGGGTTCGTCCAGTTGCAGGGAGGTGATGGCCCGCTCGATTTCCTTGTCGGTGAGGAACAGCCCCAGAAACACGATCATGATGTAGATGCCGGTGTCCAGGTCGAAATTCACCAGACGCCGGCGCCGGGGTTCCACGTCGATGGGGCCGATGTAGAGCGGCGAAAAATCGATGGCATCCAAGGGCAGTGGCGCCTTGATCCGGGCCTGGTCCGAGTACCCCAGATCCAGCATCAGATTGTAGATGTTGATGTCGTGGGATTTAATGGCATTGCGGCCGTCCACGCTGCCCAGCTCCGCCACCCGCAAGGGGCGCAGGCTGACTTCCTGCACGTCGTCGGCGCCGGCATTGCGGGCCACGAAGTTGATCAGGCTGGTTTCGATGTGGAAATGGCGCAGGATGTAGTCCAGCGCCTCGGGGGAAATCATCCGGCCCATGAACCACACGCCGAGGCGGTTGAGCAGGGCCTCGGAGCCGAGGTCGAAGGGCATGATGCGTTTGATGGACAAGATGACGATGAGTGACAGCCGCACCAGCAGGCGCAGGCTGGGGAGCAGGTGGCGCCGCCAGCCCCGTTGCAGATCGCGGATTTGTTTTTCGAGGCTTGCCTTGTCAACATGGATGTGGGGTGTGACCAGGAAGGCGTCGTAGATGGAAGGGTCGGCGCGGTCGCGGCGCGCTTTGGCGGCCGCGATGATGTTGTCGGTGGTGTCGGGTTTGGTCTCGTCCATGGGCGCTGCCGGGCTCAGATATTGCCCAGTTCCTCCAGTTGCAACACATAGAGCCGCCCGACGACTTTTGCCGTGCGCACCAGGCGGGGCGCCATCTCGGCACTGACGAAGGGCGAGGCCAGCACTTTCACCAGATTGTCGTAGTGGCTGTCGTCGTTTTCCCCATGGTAATGCAAAAAGCTCACCTGCTCCTGGGACAGGCCCAAGGTGTCCATCAGGGCGCGGGCCCAGGGACCGGCCTTGGTGGCGCCCAAACCCTCGATGATGAAGGTGGCGCCGAACACGTGCACCGGGTTGGGCTGGGAACCCTGGTGCATGATATAGGACGACAGCGCTTCCGATCCGATGTTTTGCGGATAACACCGTATGTCGTCCAGTGCGCCCCCCACGGCCACGTAGTTTTGCTCCAGCAGGGCGAAGTCGCGGTGTTCCTGGGCGGCGTGTCTGATCAAGGCATCCCGCAGTGGCAGGTGGCGGTCGTTCATGCTGGAGGCGGCGCGGGTGATCCAGCGGGCGCCGTCCTTGACTTGCTGGCGCATGTTGAGCAGGTAGAGCTTGTAATCGTCCAGGGTGACGCTGCCGTCTTCGAATTTTTTCACGATAGGAGTGGCCGCGAGGCGGGGCTCGAACTGGCACCACACCTCCGCCAGGGCCAGCCCCAGCCATTCCGCCACCGGCAGGTCCGTATGGGCCAGGCGGTCGCCCAGGGGCGAGCATCGATACAGCTCTTCCACCGGCCGGCTGGGCCGGAGGCGGGGCAGTGGCAGCGAGGTCGGGGTCATGGCTGGGCTCCTTCCCTGGTGTTGGCTTCAGGCGGCGATGGCGCTGAGCTGGCAGTAAGATACTGAGAACCGGCCCGATTCGGGGATCATCAGCAATATTTTGTCTCCGGCCTGGAAGCGGCCCTCACGATAGGCTTCATCGAGCATGATGTAAATACTGGCCGCTCCCGTGTTGCCCTTGGTGCGCAAGTTGGTGAACCACTTCTCCAGGGGGATGCCCAGGTCCGCTGCGGCCAGTTGCTCATGGAGCTGGTGCTGGAAAAAATACGAGGACAGATGGGGCAGGAAATGATCAATCTGCGCCACATCCAGCTTTCCCTGGTCACGCAACAAGCCGGCCGCACGCACCACCACGGGCACGATGTGCTGCCCCAGCAGTTTCACATCCTGGCGCAGCAGCAGTTTGCCTTTTGCTTCCGCCGCCGCCACAGTGGGTTCGGACAACCAGGTGTTTTCCACGCGGAGGTTGCGGGCGGTGTCGGCGCCCAGGTACATGCAGGTGTCCAGTTCGTGGGCAAAGGAGTAATTGTCCAGCCAGTCGATGCGTAAGGACAGGCCGCCGGGGACGGGGGCGTTGGCCAGCACCGCGGCGCCAGCGCCGTCGGAGAGCATCCAGCGCAGAAAATCCGCGTTGAAATAGTGGAACGAGTCGTCCGTCCCGCTCCGCTGCGGCGCCAGTTCGCTTTCTTTTTCGAAGCGGCTGCCGGTCATGATGGCGGAGGCGCGCTCCGTGGCGCAGGCCACCGCCAGGGCATGCTGGCCGGCCTTGACCGCCAGGCGCGCCCCTTGCAGGGCCGCCGCCCCGGCGCCGCAGATGCCGCCGCAGGAGAGGATTTCCAGGGGCCGGCCGCCCAGCCGCCCGTGGACCAGGGAGGCGATGCCGGGGAGCAGCAAATCGGTGTTGAGGGAGGTGGCCACCGCCAGCATGCCGATGTCTTCCAGCGCCAGGTGCCGCCAGGCCAGGGCGGCGCGGATCGCTGCCGCGGCCATTTCATCGCTCAGGTGGGTGGGGCGCCCCTGCCGGTCCAGGGCGTAGTGGCGCTGCCGGATACCGTTGGCGGCCAGGATGCGGCGCCGGTAGCGGCTGGGTTTGCCCGCCACCCGGCCGAGAATGTCTTCCATCTCCTCGTTGCCGACGGGAGGACCGGGCAGAAAGGTGCCGGTGCTGATGAGGTAGACGTCTTGGGCTGCGCCGTCCATGTGTCACTCCAGGACCGATTATCCGGGCGCCCTGTGTCCGGCGCGGCGGTGTGTTGTGAGCGGGATATCGCACGCCTTGATGGCTGCGGTGCGTGTGGTGGTTGCGGGCGTGCCGGGTCAGGGAAGCGGAACCCCTGTCGCCTGAGCGTCTCGCCCACTTTGGATGCCAATGATGACCAATGCCAGGCTGATAAATCAAGTCATGGATCCACGGTGGTTATTGCGGTGATTGTTTAATATGCTGGGTCTTCGTTAGGAACGGGCAGCAGGGGGAGTGTGATGAAAACGGCAGGCGCGTTTGCGATGGCGGTTGTGTTGTGGCTGGGTACGGCGCAGGCCCGGGACGAGCTGGGCGCCGATGCCGCCGCTTCTCCGGCACACCCGGACCCTGAGGGGATAAAAGTACTGACGCCGGATGGCCGCGCGGTATTGTTGAAAGGCGACCACACCTGGATTTATCTTGAAGACGAGCCGGCAAGCACGGAAGGGGCCGCCGTGATGGCGGTGGCCAACGTCCAGGATGCCACCCGGGCGTGCAAGATCGGCTTTCGGCTGACCAATAATCTGGGCTACCAGATCAGGAGCCTGGTGCCCAGTTTCTCCGCTTACACCGCCGGCGGTGTGCGCTACGAAACCGTGTCAAAATCCTTTCATTCCATCAAACCCACCCGCGACCAATATCAGCAGATACGTTTTAACGGCATCCAGTGCGACGATATCGAATACGTGCTTGTCCACGGCGCTGACCGGTGCAATATGGGGGTGATCGACAAGTTCAACGAAGAACAGGGGGAATGCCTGAGCCTGATTACCGTGTTGCCCAGCACGCTGATCAAGGTCACAAAATAGAAAAAGCCGCGCCGGTTTTGCAGCCGGTTCATCCCACACCCGGCAGGCTCCTACGCCTCCATGACCACTTTCATTTTCTTGATGGCGGCCTGTTCAATCTGCCGGATGCGCTCCGCCGAGACACCATAGTGTTCGGCCAGCTCGTGCAGGGTCGCCTTGGGTTCGGCCAGCCAGCGTTTTTGTACGATGTCGCGGCTGCGGGGATCCAAGTCCTGCAAGGCGCGGGACAAACACTCGCGGTGGCGGTTTTGCCATTCATTTTCTTCTGCCGACTGGGCCGGGTCCGGCTGGGTATCGGCCGCCAGGTAGGCGATGGGGGCCATTTTGGGGTTGTCATCGCCTGGGTCCGCGCTGCCTTCCAGGGGGGTGTCGACGCCGCTCATGCGCGCTTCCATTTCCAGTACGGTTTCCGGGCTCACACCCAGATCCTGGGCTACCTTCTGCACTTCTTCGTGGGTGAACCAGCCCAGGCGTTTTTTGGCGCTGCGCAGATTAAAGAACAGTTTCCGCTGGGCTTTGGTGGTGGCCACTTTGACAATGCGCCAGTTGCGCAGGATGAATTCGTGCATTTCCGCCCGCACCCAGTGCACGGCAAAGGATACCAGGCGCACATTCATCTCCGGATCAAAGCGTTTGACGGCCTTCATCAGGCCGATATTGCCTTCCTGGATCAGGTCCGCCTGTTGCAGGCCATAACCGTCGTAACCGCGGGCGATGCGGACCACGAAGCGCAGGTGGGACAGGACCAGCCGGCGCGCCGCATCCAGATCGTTGTGCTGGCGGAAGCGCCGGGCCAGCCGTTTTTCCTCTGCGGCGCTCAGCATGGGAATCTGGTTCACGGCCTGGGTGTAGGCCTCCAGGCTGCCCAGGGGCAAGGTCGCCAGGGGTGTGGGGGAACGTGTCATAGCGGGTAAACCTCCCTTTCAAAACAGGATGGGCGCGGGATGGTTGCGTTTGTTGTATCGCCCGACCTGCGCATAATGTTAGCACTCACTGCATGAGAGTGCTAAGAGGGGGATAAGTTCCGCAGCGGCCATGATGCCGTGGTTGTCGCAGAGTCCCCTGCCGGCGGCAGGGGCGCGGCATCAGGCGGGCTCGATGTCCCGCAGATGACGCGCCACCGCCAGCCAGGCGCCCAGCAGGCCCAGACCGGCCCCACTCAGCAGCACGGCGGCGGCAGTGCCGGGCAGCAGCAGGGAAAGGCTGAAATGACTGTGGTAGAGCGCGGCCAGCTGTTGCGTTGGTCCCGCCAGGGCCCACAGCAGGCCATTGACCAGGATCAGGGCGATGCCGCTGCCTGCCAGGCCGTACCAGATGCCGCCGTACAGAAAGGGGCGGCGGATATAGCCGTCGGTGGCGCCGATGAGTTTGGTGACCACGATTTCCTGACGCCTGTTTTCCACCGCCAGGCGGATGGTGTTGCCGACGATGATCAGCACCGCCACCCCCAGCATCGCCGCCAGCACCAAAACGGCCCGTTGTCCCAGCGCCAGCAGGGCTTGCAGCCGCGCCAGCCAGTCCAGATCCAGCACGGTGGACTCTACCTGGGGCAAGGCCGCGAGTTTTTGCTGCAATTGCTTCATCGGCCGGGCCTGGGCCTGGTCCTCGTGGGGGTGGACCAGCAGCACGGCGGGAAGGGGGTTTTCGTCCAACATGGCCAGCACATTGTCCATTCCCCCCATTTGTTTGAATTCCGCCAGTGCTTGTGCGGGGGAGATGTAGTCCACCGTCGCCACTTCGGGCAGGGCCCGGATATCAGTAATGAGTGATTCGGCGGCCCGTGTGGAGACGTTTTCATTCAGAAAGAGGGATATCTGCGCCACCTGCCGTTCCCATCCGCCGCTGAGGGTTTGCAGGTTTTCCAAAATGGCGTAAAACCCCGCGGGCAGCGCCAGGGCCACGCCGATGACGGTGGCGGTGAGCAGGGTGGACCAGGGCGTGCGCAGCAGTTGCGCCAGGCTGCCCCGCAGGGCATCGCCGTGGGCCGCCAGATGCTGGACCAGGCTGGGAATCAAACCGCGCCGGCGCCGCAGGCGCGGGGCCCGTTGCAGGTTGGCCGGGCGGGCGGTGTGGCCGGCCTGCGCCGCTCCTGCGGCCCCCTTGGCGTGGCGCCGTTTCATGCCGCGTTGCCACCCCGGATCAGGCGGCCGCGATGCAGGGTCAGCACGCGGTGGGGCAGGCGGTCGATGAGGTCCAGGTCGTGGCTGGCGATCAGCACCGTCACCCCCACCCGGTTGAAGTCCTCGAACATGCTCATGATTTCCCGGGACAGCTGGGGGTCCAGGTTGCCGGTGGGCTCGTCCGCCAGCAGCAGCAGGGGCCGGTGTACCACGGCGCGGGCGATGCCCACGCGCTGTTGTTCACCGCCGGACAGTTCGACGGGGTAGTATTTTTCTTTGTCCAGCAGCCCCACTTTGTCCAGCGCCGCCCGCACTCGGCGGCCGATTTCGCGGCGCTCGAAATCGCCGGTGGATATCAGCGGCAGGGCCACGTTGTCGTACACATTGTGTTCCGGCAGCAGGCGGTAGTCCTGGAAAATCATACCGATGCGGCGGCGGTGATACGGTATCTGGCGGCGCGACACCCGCGCCAGGTCCAGACCGTTGACACAGGCCTGGCCACTGCTGACGCGCTCTACCAGGGCGATGAGTTTCAGCAGCGTGCTTTTTCCCGCGCCGGAATGGCCGGTGAGAAATGCCATTTCGCCGCGCCCCAGCGTGAGGCTGACGTCGCTGAGGGCTTCGTGGCCGCTGGGGTAGCGTTTGCCGACGTGGTGGAATTCGATCATGAACGGCCGCCGTCCCTTAGCCGTTTTCCCCGCCGCCAAACAAGGCCCCGACAAAGTCCTCCGCCGAGAAGGGGCGCAAGTCCGCTATCCCCTCCCCCACGCCGATGTAGCGGATGGGCAGGCCGGTCTCCTTGGCGATGGCGAACACAATGCCGCCCCTGGCGGTGCCGTCCAGCTTGGTGAGAACGATGCCGGTGAGGCCCACGGCCTCGTTAAACTGGCGGGCCTGGTTGAGGGCGTTCTGGCCGGTACCGGCGTCGATGACCAGCAAGACTTCATGGGGCGCGCGGGGTTCGTGTCTGGCCATCACCCGTTTGATTTTTTTCAGCTCTTCCATCAGGTTGGACTGGGTGTGCAGGCGGCCCGCGGTGTCGGCGATCAAGACGTCGATGTTGCGCGCCGCCGCCGACTGCATGGCATCGAACACCACCGAGGCGGGGTCGGCGGCACGGCCCTGGGCCACCACGGGTACGCCATTTTGCCTGCCCCAGCTTTGCAGTTGTTCCACCGCCGCGGCACGGAAGGTATCGCCGGCGGCCAGCATCACCGAACGCCCTTCGTTTTGCAGACGCCTGGCCAGTTTGCCGATGGTGGTGGTTTTGCCCACACCGTTGACGCCCACCATGAGGATGACAAAGGGCTTTGCCCCGGGGTCAATGCAAAGCGGCTGCTCGCAGGGGCGCAAAATGGCCAGCATATCTTCCCGCATGGCGCCCAGCAGGGTGTCGGCATCGGCCGCTTGTTTGCGCTGCAAGCGGGCCGTGAGACCGGCCATGATGCTCTGGGTGGCGGCCATGCCCACGTCGGCGGTGAGCAGACGGGTTTCCAGCTCTTCCAGCAGCTCGTCATCCACGGCGGTGCCGCTCACCAGGGCACCCAGGCCGGCGGTGAGGCGGCTGCGGGTTTTTTGCAGACCGCTTTTCAGGCGGCCGAACAGACCCGGCCGCGCATCCTCGGTTGCGGCGCGCTTCTCTTTGGAACCAAACATGACTTAAACCATCATAGGACAGCGGGAGGCGGTTTGAACGCCGGGGTGGGTTCACCGCCCGGGTTTCGGCTATCCTACCATCTTCGTTTCCGACCTGGAATTTGCGGGGGCCGGCCCGGATCGTGCCCTGGCGTCGGCCAACAAGGAAAAAGGACTCATGCGCCAACGAACACCTGTGCTCTTTATTTGTGTGCTCGCGCCGCTGCTGGCCTGGGGGGACGCGGCCAAGGTCAGTGAGTTCATGCTGGACAACGGCATGAAAATCGTCGTCAAGGAGGACCACCGCTCGCCGGTGATGGTCTCCCAGCTTTGGTACAAAGTGGGCTCCAGCTATGAGCACGACGGCATCACCGGCGTGTCCCATGTGCTGGAACACATGATGTTCAAGGGCACCGCCAAGCTGGGGCCCAACGAGTTTTCGCGCATCATTGCCGAAAACGGCGGTCGGGAAAACGCTTTCACCGGGCGCGACTACACGGCTTATTTTCAGCAGATGGAAAAAAGCCGCCTGGAAGTGAGCTTTGAGCT